>DATBGF010000045.1:0-7359 GCA_036558145.1 Acidimicrobiales bacterium | reverse complement strand
TCGGCCGCGAGGTGGACCACCGCCAGGGGCGAGGCCCAGGGATCGGCGGCGTCCGGGTCGCCGTAGACCGCGATGTCAGCCGTGAACCCCTGGTCGCCCGCGTCCGGGATGCCGCTGACCCGCAGGGGCTCCATCCCGGCCGGCAGCCAGCTCGGGAGGAGGTGGTCGAGCGGGCCCTCGCTGCTCACGTCGGAGCGGCCGTCGTCGCCGGTCACGAGGATGACCGCGCCTGCCACCGCGGCGAGCAGGGTCACGACCGCGGCCGCGAGCCACAGCCGGCCCGGCGGTCGCCGCCGCTGCTCCGGCGGGCCCAGATGGATCACCGAGGACCCGGGCCCCGGGACTTCGGGGGCGGCGCTCGCCCGAGCGGCGAGGTCGTCGAGCAGGGTGAGGGCGGCCGCCCGGCCGCGCTCGTCGAGGGCGTCGAGGCGGGCGTCGTCGGTGGTGCTCATCGCTCTCCCTTCCCGGTGTCGGTCTCGGGGGCGAGGGCGTCGGCCAGGGCCCGCCGGCCGCGGTGCAGGTGCACTTTCACGGTGGCGGCGGCGCAGCCGAGGACCTCGGCGATCTCGGCCACGGACCGGTCCTCCAGGTAGTGCAGGGCGATCGCCTGGGCCTGCCGGCCGGGCAGGGCCCGGACCGCGTCCCAGAACTCGTGGTCGGTGGTGGGCAGGTCGACCGTCGGATCCGGCCGGGCGCCCACCACGCCGAGGGCCCGGCGCTCCCTCCCGGCGCGTCGCACCCGGTCGGCGGCCCGGTTGGCCACGACCTGGCGGGCCCACGCATCGGGCCGGCGGAGCCCGCCGTCGCGCTCCCACGCCTGCCAGGTGGCGTGGAGCGCGTCCTGGGCCACCTCCTCGGCCGCGCCCACGTCGCCGGTGAGCGTCCAGGCGAACGCCACCAGCGCCCGGCGCTGCTCGCGGGCGAACGAGTCGAACTCGCGCTCGGCGCTTCCCGGTCCGCCGGCGCGCCTGTCTGCCTGTCCGACCCCGGCGTCCGGGACCGGTCCCGACACGGTCATGCACGGTAGTCGTCCGGGGTGTCGCCGAGGTTTACCCGTCGTCTTCGCTCACGCGCCGCGCGACGGGCGTAGTGTCGGGACCGTGACCGCCGCGGACACGAGCGACCGCCAGTACGGCCAGCTCTACCCGGTGGCGCGCGCGATCCTGCGGCCCCTGTTCGCCATGGGCTGGCGCATCCACCTGCGGGGAGCCGAGAACCTGCCGGCCGACGGCGGGGCCATCCTCTGCCCCAACCACACGTCGGTCATCGACTCGTTCCTGCTGCCCGCGGCCCTGCCCCGGCGCATCACCTTCGTGGGCAAGGCCGAGTACCTCGACAGCTGGAAGACCAAGCACCTGTTCCCGGCGCTCGGCATGATCCCGATCGACCGCTCGGGCGGCGATGCCAGCGCCCGCGCCCTCGACGCCGCGGCCGATGTCCTGCACCGGGGCGAGCTGTTCGGCATCTACCCCGAGGGCACCCGCAGCCGGGACGGCAAGCTGCACAAGGGCCACACCGGACCGGCCCGGCTGGCGCTGCGCACCGGGGCACCGCTGGTGCCGGTCGGCATCCTCGGCACCCGTGACATCCAGCCGCCAGGGGCGAAGGCGCCCCGCCCCTTCCGCCCGTGCGAGATCCGCATCGGGCGGCCCATCGATCCCCACATGCACGCGGACGCCGCGGAGGACCGGCTGGTCCTGCGCCAGCTCACCGACGAGGTCATGTTCGAGGTCCGCGAGCTGTCCGGCCAGGAGTACGTGGACGAGTACGCCACCCGCCAGCACGAGGCCATGCCGACCCAGCCCACCGCGATCGTGCTGGGCAGCGGGAACGGGGAGCGCGCGGAGAGTGTGGCAACTGGTTCGGGGGCGGTGAGCGCGGCTCGGTAATCTCGCCCTCCATGGCCGAGATCACCATCACCCTGCCCGACGGATCGTCACGATCGGTTCCGTCCGGCACGACGGCGCTCGGCCTGGCGCAGGGCATCGGGTCCCGGCTGGCCAAGGCCGCCGTGATCGCCGACATCAACGGCGAGGAGCGCGACCTCGCCACCGAGCTGGCCGAGGGCGACCGCGTCGCCATCGTCACCGCGGACAGCGAGCGGGGCCTCTACACCATCCGCCACTCCACCGCCCACGTGCTGGCCCAAGCGGTGCTCGACCTGTTCCCGGACGCCACCTTCGGCATCGGCCCGCCGGTCGAGAACGGCTTCTACTACGACTTCGAGCTCCCGGGCGGGGCCACCTTCGGCCCCGAGGACCTGGACCGCATCGATGCCCGCATGCGCGAGATCATCGGCGAGCACCAGGCGTTCATCCGCGAGGAGATCCCCGCCGACGACGCCCGCAAGATCTTCGAGCACCACCGCTTCAAGCTGGAGATCATCGACAACGCGTCGACCGATCCCATGTCCGCCACCAGCGCGGCGGGGTCGGTGCGCACCTACGAGAACCCGCCGCCCCGGCCCAAGGAGCACCCGCCCTTCGCCGGGCGGCCCGGGTTCATCGACCTGTGCCGGGGCCCGCACGTCGAGGACACCGGGCGGCACCTGGGCCACTTCAAGCTGCTGCGGGTGGCGGGCGCCTACTGGCGGGGCGACGAGACCAAGCCGCAGCTCCAGCGCATCTACGGCACCGCCTGGGATTCGCGCAAGGCGCTGGAGGACCACCTCCACCACCTGGAGGAGGCGGCCAAGCGCGACCACCGCAAGCTGGGCGCCGAGCTCGACCTGTTCAGCTTCCCGACCGAGGTGGGCAGCGGGCTGCCGCTCTACCACCCCAAGGGCGGCCTGGTCCGCAAGCTGATGGAGGACTACAGCCGGACCGAGCACGAGAAGGCCGGCTACGAGTTCGTCTACACCCCCCACATCGCCAAGGAAGACCTCTACAAGATCAGCGGCCACCTCGAGTGGTACGCCGAGGGCATGTACCCGCCCATGGAGCTGGACGAGGGCACCCGGTACTACCCGAAGCCCATGAACTGCCCCATGCACACCCTCATCTACCGGTCGCGCCAGCGCTCGTACCGGGAGCTGCCGCTGCGCCTGTTCGAGTTCGGCATGGTGTACCGCTACGAGATGTCGGGCGTCGTCCACGGCCTGCTGCGGGCCCGGGGATTCACCCAGGACGACTCGCACATCTTCTGCACCGACGAGCAGCTCGCGGGTGAGCTGTCCAGCCTGCTGGCCTTCGTGCTGCGGCTGCTGCGGGACTACGGCTTCAGCGAGTTCGAGGCCGAGCTGGCCACCCGGCCGGACAAGTTCGTGGGCGAGCCCGCGGACTGGGACGAGGCCGAGGCGAAGCTGAAGCAGGCGGTGGAGGACGCCGGCATCCCCTACGTCATGGCCGAGGGCGAGGGTGCGTTCTACGCCCCCAAGATCGACGTGCACGTGCGCGACGCCATCGGCCGGCGCTGGCAGCTGTCCACCATCCAGGTCGACTTCCAGTTCCCGCCCCGCTTCGACCTCGAGTACGTCGGCGCCGACAACGCCCGGCACCGGCCCCGCATGATCCACCGGGCGCTGTTCGGGTCGTTCGACCGGTTCTTCGGCGTGCTGCTGGAGCACACTGCGGGGGCCCTGCCCACCTGGCTGGCCCCGGTGCAGGTGACGGTCCTGCCCGTGCGCTCTGATCACCAGGAGTACGCGGACGCCCTGGTAGAGCGGCTTGCCGGCGAGGGCTTCCGGGCCGAGGCCGTCGTGGCCGACGAGCCGCTGGGCGCCCGCATCCGCAGGGCCAAGTTGGAGAAGGTCCCCCACGTCGTGGTGGTGGGCGACGACGACGTCGCCTCGGGCACCGTCGGCGACAACCCGCGCGGCGGCGACGTCGCCCGGGGCGTGCCGGTGGACGCCTTCGTGGAGGCGCTGCGGGCCGAGATCGCCGCGCACGCGTGATGGAGCGGCTGTGGGCCGGCTGGCGGTCGTCCTACGTGGCGGCCGCGGGCAACGGCGCGCTGGCGGGGGAGGGGTCGATCTTCCGCCGGATCCTGGACACGGGCCTGCCCGACGAGGAGACGCACGTGGTGTGGCGGGGCGAGACGTGCTTCGCCATCCTCAACGCCTTCCCGTACACCAGCGGCCACCTGCTCGTCATGCCCTACCGGGAGGTGGGCGAGCTGGAGGACCTGACCCCGGCCGAGGCCGCCGAGCTGTGGTCGGCGGTGCGCGACGCGGTGGTCGCCCTCAAGGCCGCCTACCGGCCCCAGGGCGTGAACGTCGGCCTCAACCTGGGCGAGGCCGCGGGTGCGGGCATCCCGTCGCACCTGCACGTGCACGTCCTGCCCCGCTGGAACGCCGACTCGAACTTCATGACCGCGGTGGCCGAGGCCCGGGTCCTGCCCGAGGCGCTGGGGGACACCTGGCGCAAGCTCCGTGACGCTTGGCCCTGATCCGGCCCGGGTGGCTACCGTCGCGGACGCCATGACGGAGGACGCCACCCCCGAACACCCGCGCGCCACGCCGGACGACGCCGACGTCGTCGACGAGCTGCCCGAGGACCTGGACGCCGCCGGCTACGTCGGCCCGTACATGTTCCCGAACAACAACCGGCGCCGCGTCCCCGGCTACCTCTACCTGGGGGTGGCCGCGCTGTGCGTGGCGGCGTGGGCCCTGGTGGACGACTGGCCCTACGTCAACGGCGGCTTCCTCTTCGCCGCGGTGCTGCTGGCCGTCATCGGCGCCTACCAGCTGATCTCGGGCTGGAACCTGGACGTCGACGAGCAGGACGCCCTGGTCGCAGCCACCCGCGCCGTGGGCTTCCCGGTGGGCCACGCCTCGGCGCAGATGGGCTGGCGAGGCCTGCGCAGCCGCCCCACGTGGCGCATCCTGCTGTACTCCGCCGAGAACCCACCGACCCGCCGCGGCCTGGTCCTCGTCGACGGCGTCGACGGCGAGATCGTCGAGCAGCTGGTCGAGGACAACCCCGAGGACTGGTCCGATCTCGAGGATGCCTAGGCGCGAGACAGCCCACCACGAGGGTGGGCCGTCTGGGCCGGCTCGGCCACCGTCATGCGGCGCCTGACCGGCGGGGATCGTGAGTCGCCATGATATCGCATGTCCGATGCCGAAGCGTCACAATTGTCCGATCGAGCGTGTCTTCGTCTATCTCGACGGCTTCAACAGTTACAACGGGATGGTGTCCAAGGGCTGGGCCGCTATCGCTGGCTCGACTATCGGGCGCTCATGAGCAGGTACCTGCGTGAACCACAGCAGCTGACGGGCCTCAAGTACTTCACCTCGCGGATGACGCACCAGCCCGACCGCCTGGCCCGGCAGGACACGTACCTGCGCGCGCTCGAGGTCCGCGGCGGCGTGGAGACGATCGCGGGCAAGTTCACGAGCCGCTTGGTCCGGTGCCGGAAGTGCGGGAAGTCGTTCCGGCTTCCCCAGGAGAAGCGCACCGACGTGAACCTGGCCAGCCACCTGGTTGCCGACGCGTTCGACGACCGCTTCGACACGTTCATGCTGTGCACCGCGGACTCGGACCTGGTCCCGGCGGTCAGTCTCGTCCAGGAGAGGTTCGCCCGGCGCTTCATCCTGATCGACCCGCCGCGCCGGCATTCGGACGAGCTGGCCGCAATGGCGGACATCCATCTGCACGCTCGGGAGACCTACTACCGCCAGAGCCAGCTGCCGGACCCCGTCGAGTACACGACCCGCACGGGGAAGGTCCGGACGATCGCGCGGCCGCGATCGTGGTTGACCAGCGAGGGTGCTCCATCGACCTCACGGCCCGACGACGACGGTGTGACGCGTTGCTTGTCTTGCCTGCAACCGATCGTCGCCGTCGAGGATGCCTAGGGCTGCTCGATGATGGCCCGGGCGGTGGCGAGGTCCGCGTGGCGGACCATGATGCGCATGCGCGACCGTATGTTGGTGACCACGTCGAAGGACTCGATGCCGGTCGCATCGATGCCTTCGGACTCGAGGCGGGACAGCAGCAGGGGGCCTTGGGCCAGCGTCACGTCGGCCGCTTCGACGAGGGCGTCGGGATCGGGCTCGGCCGGCGAGCCGGCTTGCAGGAGGCGGAGGAACCGCTGGCGGAGGCCCATGGCGACCAGTCTGGCGCTCGCGCTCGGCATTGCGGCCGCAGCCTGCGGTGGCGGCGACGGGGGAGGGGGCGGGCGGGAGCGGGCCGACGCCGCCACCACCACCACAACCGCGGCCACGACGACGACCACCGCTGCGCCGGCCACCACCACGACCGTGCCGGTGGATCCGGCCACCTTGCGGCCGCCCGCGCCGGTAGGGGATCCCGCGGCGCTGGCCGAGCGGATCGGGGCGGCCGAGGCCACCCTGCGGAACCCGGCCGCGGGGCCCAACGACGTCGCCACCGCGGCGCTCGCGCAGCAGGCGGCCTACCGCCAGCTGGGGGACCATCCCGAGTGGGACGCGACGGTGCTGGCGGCGCTGCCGGCGGAGCTGCAGGGGGCGGTGCAGAGCCACGCCGCGGCCCGCCGGGAGTTCCGGGCGCTCGCAGGCGGCCCGGCGCAGAAGATGCCGGCCTGGCGCATCGTGGCGCCGGCGCCGGCGGACCAGCTCGTGGCCTGGTACCACGAGGCCGAGGCCGCCTACGGGGTGCCCTGGCAGGTGCTGGCGGCCGTCAACCTGGTGGAGACCGGCATGGGCCGCATCCAGGGGACCTCGACGGCGGGGGCCCAAGGGCCGATGCAGTTCATGCCCTCGACCTGGGCGGCCTACGGCGAGGGCGACGTCAACGACCCCCACCAGGCGATCCTGGGCGCCGCCCACTACCTCCAGGCCAACGGGGCCCCCGGCGACGTGGCCGGGGCGCTCTGGCACTACAACCACAGCGACCACTACGTGCGAGGGGTCCAGCTCTACGCCGGCCTCATCGCCGAGCACCCGGGGGCCTTCGCCGGGTTCTACGACTGGGGGGTCTGGTACTGGACCACCCAGGGCGACCTCTACCTGCCGATCGGCTACGAGGCCACCGAGTCCATCCCGGTCGAGCAGTACACCGCCACGGCCCCCCGGTGAGAGTCCGGGGGGCCGGGCGCGGCGGCGGATCAGCGGCGGCGCAGGTCCAGCTCGGCGACGTGCCCGCCGGTGACGCGCACGAGCGCCATCGGGATGCCTGCGTCGTCGAGGACCTGGTAGCTGCCGTCGATCACCTCCGGGAACACGGCGGTGAACACCGTCTCCCCGCCGATGGGCCGGGGGTGCACCCCGGTGTGGAAGTGGTCGGCCGGGCGACCCTCGGGGCAGGCCTCCAGCTCACCGGAGGGCGTGTCCTCCGGGAGGTAGACGACGAGCGCCCCGACGTCGTCCCCGATGTCGAGGACGGGTGTGGCGCCCGGGGCATGAGCCCCGGACGCCACCACGGCCTGCGGAGCCAGTCG
>DATBGF010000044.1:0-5404 GCA_036558145.1 Acidimicrobiales bacterium | reverse complement strand
GGGCCGCGGGGGACAGGCCGAAGCTCACGTTGGAGACGCCGAGGGTGGTGTACACGCCCGGGAGCTCGGCCTTGATCCGCCGGATCGCCTCGATGGTGTGCATGGCGTCGTGGCGCAGGTCCTCGTCGCCGGTGGAGAGCGGGAACGTCAGGGCGTCGAAGATCAGGTCGCCCGGCGCCAGGCCGTAGCGCTCGGTAGCCAGCTGGTGGATGCGGTGCGCCACCCGCAGCTTCCACTCGACGTCGCGGGCCTGGCCCTCCTCGTCGATGAGCAGGCAGACGACCGCGGCGCCGTACTCCCGGGCGAGCCGGCACACCCGGTCGAAGCGCGAGCCCTCGCCCTCGCCGTCCTCCAGGTTGGCCGAGTTGAGCACGGCCCGGCCGCCCAGGCGCTGGAGCCCGGCCTCGATGACCGGGGGCTCGGTGGAGTCCAGCACCAGCGGGACCGTGACCTGGGTGGAGAAGCGGCTGGCGATCTCGTCCATGTCGACCGTGCCGTCTCGGCCCACGTAGTCGACGCACACGTCCAGGACGTGAGCGCCCTCGCGCTCCTGGTCGCGGGCGATGCGCACGCACGAGTCCCAGTCGCCGGCCAGCATCGTGTCCCGGAACTTCTTGGAGCCGTTGGCGTTCGTGCGCTCGCCGATGATGAGGAAGCTGGCGTCCTGGTGGAAGGGCACCGTGCTGAACATCGAGGTGGCCCCGTCCTCCAGCCGGGGGTCACGGGGGGCGGGGGTCAGGTCCTTGGCCACGGCCGCCAGCCGGCGCAGGTGCTCGGGGGTGGAGCCGCAGCAGCCGCCCACCACCCGCACGCCCAGCTCGGTGACGAACCGGGTCTGGTACTCGACGAGCTCCTCGGGCGTGAGGTCGTAGTGCATCTTCCCGTCGACCACCGACGGCAGGCCCATGTTGGGCAGGCAGGAGATCGGGATGGGGGAGTTGGCCGAGAGGTGGCGCAGGTGCTCGTGCATCTCGGACGGCCCCGTGGCGCAGTTGAGGCCGAACACGTCGGGCCGCAGGGCGCCCAGGGCGGTGAGGGCGGCCCCGATCTCCGTGCCGAGCAGCATGGTGCCGGTCTGCTCCATCGTGACCTGGAGCTGGATCGGAACGTCACGGCCGGTGGCGGCCATGGCCCGGCGGGCGCCGATGACCGAGGCCTTGGCCGCGAGCAGGTCGAAGTGGGTCTCGGTGATGAGCAGGTCGGCGCCGCCTTCGAGCAGGCCGCGGGCCATGACCTCGTAGGCGTCGCGCAGGTCGGCGAAGCTGATCTGGCCCAGCGAGGGCGACTTGGTGCCCGGGCCCATCGAGCCGGCCACCAGCCCGCCGTAGCCGGACGCCACCTCGCGGGCGATCCGGGCCGAGGCGACGCACAGCTCGTGCGCCCGCTCGGGGATGCCGTACTCGCCGAGCGGCACGGCGAAGGAGCCGAAGCTCGCGGTCTCGACCACGTCCACGCCCGCCTGGAAGAACGCATCGTGCATGCCGGCGATCACGTCGGGCCGGGTCACGACCAGCATCTCGTTGCAGCCCTCGAGCTCGGGACCGCCGAAGTCGTCGGCGGACAGGCCCAGCTCTTGCACATAGGTACCGAACGCGCCGTCGTAGACGACGACGCGCTCGTTCACGAGGTCGAGGAAGCGGCTCATAGGAATCACGCGAGGCTACCGTCCCGGCCTCCCGGCCCCGTGAATCGGATTCGCTGGCCGATTCATCCCTGCCGGGTGATGCCGGGGCCGCTCGGGCGTGGCTCGCTGGGGCCATGACGAGGAGTGGGGCCTGGCGAGCACTCTGCGTGACGGCGGTGGCCGTGGTCCTGGCGGGCGCGGCGGCCTGCGGGGACGACGACGACAGCAGCGGCGGGACCACCTCGACCACCGAGAGCCCCGGCACCGGATCGTCGGTGGTGCAGTCCGCCCAGCAGCTGTGCGACGACCTGGAGGGCCTGGACTCGACGGTCCAGAACCTCGAGGTCGACCCGGACACGACCACCATCTCCGACATCAAGGACGACCTCGACCAGCTGCGCTCCGAGGTGTCCGACGTGGCCAGCTCGGGCTCGGCGCTGGCCACCGCGCTCGGGACGGCGCTGCAGGCCGCGTTCGACCGGTTCGAGTCCGAGGTCCAGAACCTGCCCGACGACCAGACGCTGCAGGCCGCGGGCGACGCCGCCCGGTCCGCCGGCGACGAGTTCAAGCAGTCCTGGGACGACGCGATGGCCGCCCTCGACTGCAACCGGGGGTCGTGAGCCGGCCCGGACGGTGGCATTCACCCTCCGCGGGCGATGCCGGGAGGCCTCCGCGGCGGGAGCGTGGCGGGCATGGATGAGGCCGAGCAGGCCGAGGTCGACCGGCTGAAGGCGGAACAGGCCCGGCTCGAGGCGGAGGTGGGCGACCTCCGGGAGCAGATGTCCGCCGAGCACGCCGCCGCTGAGCGTCGCAAGCGCCACCGGATCCGCCGGGTCGTGGCCGTGGCCCTCGTGGTGACGACGTCGATGGTCTTCACGATCGCCGCCACGGGGGTGTGGGCCCGGCGCAACGCCCTCAACACCAACCGCTGGGTCTCGACCGTGACGCCGGTCGCCGCGGACCCCGCCGTCCAGGAGGCGTTCGGCCGGTACCTCACCGACCAGCTCATGACGGCGGTCGACCCCGAGCAGTTCTTCGAGAGCGTGCTGCCCGAGCGGGGCCAGATCCTGGCCGTGCCCCTGACCAACGCGCTGCGGGGCTTCGTCCAGGACAAGGTCACCGAGTTCCTCGGGACCGACACGTTCCAGAAGCTGTGGGTCGAGATCAACACGCGCGCCCACACCCGCCTGGTCGACGTGCTGGAGGGCAACACCAGACAGGTCCCCGGCGTCGAGGTGCGCGGCGACAACGTCGTCCTCAACGTCATCCCGGTCCTCAACGCCATCCTGGAGCGGATCGGCGAGCAGTCGCCCGAGCTGTTCGGCCACACCGTCAACCTGCCCACGGTCTCGGGGGAGGACGCCGAGGAGGCCATCCAGAAGCTCTCCGACGCCCTGGGCCGGCCGCTGCCCGACAACTTCGGCCAGTTCACCGTGTTCGACGCCGCCCGCCTGCACCAGGTGCAGGACGCGGTCGACGTGTTCAACCGGCTGGTCGTGCTGGCGGTGATCCTGGCGATCGTGCTGTTCGCGCTCACCCTGTGGATCACGCCCCGCCGGCGCCGCACGCTCATCCAGCTGTGCTTCGGCATCGCCCTCGGCATCGTGCTCATACGCCGGCTGGCGTTGCGGTCCCAGGACGACGTGGTCAACCTGGCCAAGCCCGAGAACCGGGAGGCGGTCAAGGTGATCTCGGGCGCGTTCGTGTCCAGCCTGCTGGACGCCTCGGCCTGGATCCTGGCCATCGCCGCCATCGTGGCCGTGATCGCCATCCTCACCGGGCCCTACCCGTGGGCCCGCAAGATGCGCTCCGGCGTCGTCACCGGGAGCCGGGTCGTCGTCGCCTCGGGCCGGGCCGCGGTCACCCACGACGTGGACGACCCCGGCGCCCAGTGGGTCGCCGGCCACCGCGAGGTGGTCCAGGGCGGGGCCATAGCCGTCGGGATCCTCGCGCTGCTGGTGTTCGACCTGCCCTGGCTCGGCATCCTGCTGCTGGGGCTGCTGGTGGTGGCGGTGGTGGTGGGCGCGCAGCGCATCGCCGACGCCGTCAGCGGCGGCGAGGACGAGGACGGCGAGGTCCCGGAGGCCGAGGTGCCCGACGTGCCCGCCGGTGCGCCGCCCGCCAGTCCCGCCTGAGCCGCCCGGTCAGTGGGAGAAGGCCTCCCCGGCGTCGCTGCGGGGCAGCGGTGACTTCAGCTGGTTGAGGTAGGCGATGTGGCGCTGCAGGTCGTCGATCAGCATGTCGGCCATGTCGCGTGAGACCCCGTTGCGGATGACGATGCGCAGGGCCGACACGTCCTGGCGGTTCTCGGGGAAGGTGTAGGCCGGCACCAGCCAGCCCCGGTCCCGGAGCCGCTCGGACACGTCGAACACCGTGTAGGGCCGCTCCTCGTCGTCCAGCCTGAAGGCGAACACCGGGAGCTCGCTGCCGTCGGTGATCAGCTGGAACGGGCCGAGCCCGGCCACGGCGTCGGCCGTGTAGCGGGCCACGTAGCGCGACGTCTGCTGCACCCGCCGGTAGCCGTCGAAGCCGAGGCGCACGAAGTTGTAGTACTGCGCCGCCACCTGGTTGCCGGGCCGGGAGAAGTTCAGGGCAAACGTGGGCATGTCGCCGCCCAGGTAGTTGACCTTGAACACCAGGTCGTCGGGCAGGGCCTCGGGGTTGCGCCAGATGACCCAGCCGACGCCCGGGTACACCAGGCCGTACTTGTGGCCCGAGGCGTTGATCGACTGGACCCGGGGCAGGCGGAAGTCCCAGACCAGCTGCGGGTCGATGAACGGTGCGACGAAGCCCCCGGAGGCCCCGTCCACGTGGACCGGGATGTCGAGGCCCGTCTCCTCCTCGTGGCGGTCCAGCGCCGCGCAGATGTCGGCGACCGGCTCGTAGGACCCGTCGAAGGTCGAGCCGAGGACGGCCACCACGCCGATCGTGTTCTCGTCGCACGCGGCCACCGCGGGCTCGGCGGTGAGGTGGTAGCGCTCGCCCTCCATGGGGACCAGGCGGCACTCGACGTCCCAGTAGCGGCAGAACTTCTCCCAGCACACCTGCACGTTGGCGCCCATCACCATGTTGGGGCGGTCGGTGGGCTCGCCCGCCGCCCGGCGCCGCTCACGCCAGCGCCACTTGAGCGCCATGCCCGCCAGCATGGCGGCCTCGCTCGACCCGGTCGTCGAGGTGCCGGTGGCCTCGTCGTGGTCGGGCGAGCCCCACAGCCGGCTGAGCATGCTCACGCAGCGCTGCTCCAGGTCCGCGGTGCGCGGGTACTCGTCCTTGTCGATCATGTTCTTGTCGAACGTGGCCGTCATCAGGAGGCGGGCCTGGGGCTCCATCCAGGTGGTGACGAAGGTGGCCAGGTTGAGGCGGGCGTTGCCGTCCAGCATCAGCTCGTCCAGCACGAACTGGGCGGCGGTGTCCGGGTCCATCTCGCCGGCGGGGATCTCGTGGCGGGGCGCCCGGCTCACCTCCCCGGCGCGGGCGTACATCGGGTTGAGCGCCAACGGCATGTGGTCCTGTGACTGCTTTCGGTGCACGGCCATGCCGCCATTCGGGGCGCGCGCGTAGTGGTGCGCATCCCCCGCAGAGGATGAATCAGCCCCGCTTGGTGTGGTGCCGCGTCTCCTCGCGCAGGGCCAGCAGCCGGCTCGTCTGGGCCGACGGCTCCGACGCCAGCAGTGCGGTCACCAGGTCGATGAGGTGGCTGGTGAACAGCCGGTCGTCCTCCCGCGGATCGCTGGCCGCCCGCCGGGCCATCTCCACGAAGGCGAAGCGGATGGCGGGGTA
>DATBGF010000043.1:0-18014 GCA_036558145.1 Acidimicrobiales bacterium | reverse complement strand
CTGGTCTCGGCCATGTTCATGCTCGACCCGGCCATCGACATGGAGTCGATCCCCGAGGACATCGCCTGGCTGCCCGGCTGGCACGGCCATCCGGAGCTGTGCGTGTCCGATGCGGACGGAACGTTCCGGGGCGTCACGGATGCTGCGATGCCGAACTGCTCCCCCGGCTCGCACTCCGCGGCGACACCGCTGATGATGCACGTCTGGATCGTCGACAACGCCTGCGAGCACCGGTTCGGGGGCGTCGGCGTGGAAGGGCTCCACTGCGAGGTCGAGATGCACGGCGGCGGCATGCACGACCACGACATGGGCGACGGCGGCGAGCACGACGGCGACATGCACGACGACGGCAGCGTCGACGACCAGAGCGGCACCGGCATGGTGCCGGTCGCGCCGGTCGCCAGCCCGGTGGTGGCCGACCCGGGCTTCACCGGCTGAGCGCCGCCCGCGGACGCTCAGGAGGGGAGCGCGGCCGGTCGCCCCAGCGCCGTGTCCCACACCGCGCGAGCGGCCGAGCGCCAGCGGAAGGCGCGGGCGGCCGGTGACACGCCGATGGCGTGCCGGGGGACGCGCACCCGCAGTGGGCGGGATCGGATCGAGAACCGGAGCGGGGGGTCGAGGTCGAGCGACTCGCCGTCGACCCCGGCCGGGATGGCGGCGCCCGACGTGACCTCGAACGCGTCGGTCACCCACGTGATCAGGCCGGCGAACTGCACGGGGCGGCCGATGGCCAGCGCCGCGGCGAAGGCGGCCGCGGCGCGGTCGTTCTGGATCTCCAGCGCGATGATGCCCAGCTGCCCGCTGTTCAGGCGGGGCCTGGACCCGCCGCGTGCCCCGTAGGGGTTGTTGGAGACCTGGACGAGATGGGCGCCGTCGTGGCGCCCGCCCTGCCCGTCGACGAACCGGAGGTCGAACGGCTCGGTGCTCGGCCCCAACACCGCGGGGATCGTGGCCAGCGTGGTGTCCACCTTGGCGTCGCGGTAGTCGGGAGAGCGCACGATCGTGGCGTACAGCCCGAGCGACACGTTGTTCACGAAGGCTCGGCCGTTCACGTCGCCCACGTCCACGGCCCGTTCCACCGCCTGGTCGTAGGCGTCGAGCGCGCCCACGACGTCGTCCCGGTCCAGGCCGAGATCGAGGGCGAGGTGGTTGCGGGTCCCCGCCGGCACGACCACCATCGGGACGTCCCGCTCGCCGGCCACCGCGGCGACGAGCGCCTGCGACCCGTCGCCTCCGGCCATCCCGATCACGTCGGCCCCTCGATCGATGGCGTCGTGGGCCAGCCGGGTCAGATCGTCGCCGGGCCGCAACACGACGGGCTCGATCCCTCGCTCCCGGCACTCGGCCTGGAGCCGGAACCGCTCGGCCTTCCCGCCTCCGGACTTCAGGTTCATGATCAGGACGCCATGACTGGCGGCCGGGACGGGCTGTCCCGCGGTGTCGCGCCCACGGAGCGTCGCCAGGTCGTAGCCGAGCGCGTAGCGGGCCAGCCCTGCGCTCAAGGCCAGGAGCCCGAGGGTGAGCACCACCAGCAGGGTGACCCCCAGCCCGTCGAACAGGGCCAGTCCGACGATGGCGACCAGCGCCGCCGCCGCCACGACCAGGCCGACCACCCGCCGGCCTCCGACCCGGGTCAGGGCGAGCCAGGCGCCGAGCAAGGCCACGAACACCAAGGGGATCAGCCGCAGCACGTACCAGGGGTAGAAACCCACGATCACGAGGCTCACGGCGACGACCAGGAGGGCGACGGACAGCGCCGCCCACGCGGCCAGCCGGCGCCGGACATCGGGCGCACGCAGGAACGACTCCACGATGGGCCAGGAGGCTAACGGCCCGGCACCTCGGAGGGAGGTGCCGCGGCGCCCGCACTCGGCTCCGCGGGTGGACACCAGGGGATGGCTGGGCATTCCCACGGATGCGATCGCACGGCTGCGGTGGGACGATGTAGCCATGGACGAGCACATCCAGGACACCGAGAGCTACCGGGAGATCGCCCCCGACCTGGTGAACGCCGACCTGGCCGAGCTCGAGGAGCTGACCGCGGCCGGTGTCGAGCTCGACGGCGAGGTCCAGGTGGCCGAGACCACCTGGGTCATCTACGGGCACACCAGCTACGACGGTGAGCTGATCGCCGGCGAGTACCACGACGAGATCGAGGTGTCCGAGGTCTGGCGAGCCGTGCCCCACCGGCCTGCCGGCGACGCCCCTAGCGCCACTCCGCCAGCGTGATCTGGCGGGGTGCCCGCAGGCGGATCAGCTCGCCCTGCGTCGAGGCGCTGAGCATCTGATCCGGGCCCGCGGCGCTGACCGTCGCGGCGAGGGGGGACGGCACGAGGCCCACCGCGGCCAGGCGCTGGGCGTCGATGATCTGGACGCCGACGCCGCCGGTCGTGTGGACGATGCCGGTGCCCTCCCGGGTGGCGAGCGTCCGGCCGGTGCCCGGGCCGCTGATGGTGAGGACCCGGCCCCGCTCGGCCAGGCTGGCCTGGTCCAGCACGACGATCTGGGGGTGGACCCCGCCCCCGCCGATGCCCATGACGTAGACGAGCCCGAGCGTCGGGTCGACCGCCACGTGGTACGGCTGGACGGTGGTCCCCATAGGGATCGTGCGCCCGATCGCGTGGCTGCCGTCGGGCCGCCGCTCGATCACTGTCAGCGCCTCGACGTTCGGCTCGGCCGACCGGAACGTGCGGGCCACGTAGATGCGCCGCCGCCCGGGGTCGACCGCCAGCCCCAGCGGGCCGGTGAACGAGGCGTCGCCGATCTCGCCGACCTGGGCGAGATCGCTCGCCCGCAGCACGAACACCCGCCGGCCGATCCAGTGCGACACGTAGAGGAGGCCCGCGGGCCCGTCGAGGGCGGCGAACGCCACCCCGGCCCCGGTCGTCCAGCTGGCGACCGGCTTCAGGGTGTCGGCGCTGAACGCGGTGACCCCTGCGCCCGAGAACCCGCCGGGCCCGTTGGCCCCCGAGGTGACCACGTAGATCCGCTTGCGCACCGGGTCGGTGACGACCTGGCGGGTGCCGATGCCCGCCGTGACCTGGGCGGTGGGGTGCAGCGCCTGGTCGAAGGCGACGAGCTTGTCGGGCTCCGGGGCTCCGTCGGGCACCGCGACCGGATCGTCGTCGTCGACCGGCGGGGCCGACAGCGACGGCGGGGTCGGGCTGACCACCACGAACGTCCGGTCGCCCAGCGTGGCCACCGACCGGGCCGGGGCGGTCCCCGGGGTCGGCACCCGCTCGACGTCGGGGAACGGCGGGATCGGGATCTCGAGCACCAGCCGGGCCGAGGCGCCGTCGGCGGCCCGGGCGGTGAGCACCACGTGCTTGTCCCCGCTCGGCGCCTTGACGTCGATGTCGAACTGGGCGCCGGTCGCGCCCGCCGGCACCACCGCGTTGGCCGGGGCGGCGATCTCGGGGTGGCTGCTGGTCACCTGCACGGGGAACCCTCCCGCGGGCGCGGGCCCGGTCAGCTCGACCGTGGCCTTGGCCACGGTGCCGGGGACCATCTGCTCGACCGGGCTGGTGATCCGGCGCAGCGTCACCGCCCCCGCGGGCACGAAGGCCTCCAGGTCGATCTGCACCTCGATGGCGGTGAGGTCGCTGAGGTCGGCGCCGCCCTCGGGCAGCCGCAGCGACCAGGGGGCGGCGACGGCCCGGCCCGCCAGCGTGAACGCCGGCGTCTCCGGGGTGGGGGCGATGCCGAAGGTGCCGTCCGCCTCGGCCCGCATGGCGATCGACACCGTCTCGGGCGAGAGCGGTTGGGGCACGACGGTCCCGTCGCCGATCAGCCGCAGCCGGCCCCGCCCCGAGTGCCGGAGCTCGACGTCGTGGGGGAACAGCGAGCGGGCGCCGACCAGCCGGACGCTGGCCCCGGCGGCCACCACCTCGTGGTAGCGGACGGTGCCGTCCGCCCCGGTGGGCAGCGCGTCGACGGGGATGTCGAACCAGCAGGACTCGGTGTCGCGCAGGCGGGCGACGACGTCGGCGCCGTCGTTCTCGTCGAACACCCGGGTGATCGTGAGGCGGCTGTTCGTCGGGGCCAGCAGCAGGCCCCGCTGGGCGTGCTCGCCTCGTTGCGAGCCGTTGGTGTGGTGCAGGAACTGCGCCAGCGACCGGTCGAGCTCGCTGGTGTTGAACTGGGCGAGCAGGATCGCGGGGTCGTCCGGATCGGGGGCCGAGCCCAGCGGCCCGGCGTCCTTCCACGGGGCCTCGTGCCAGTCGAGGATGGTGTCGATGGCCAGGGCGTCGGCCCACGCGGTCCAGACGCTCTCGGCGCGCCCCAGGTCGCCGGTCCGCAGCGCCAGGGCCCGGTCGTCGAAGGTGGCGTCCCAGGCGACCGCGTCGGTCGTGACCCGGATGCCGTCCAGCAGCGCCTCCGCCACGTCGACCGAGGCGGCGTCGGGCTGGGCGACCAGCTCCCGGAGCCGGGCGGCGGCCGTGGCGGCCTCGGCAGCCAGCTCGTCGCGCTCGGCCGCGGCGGCGGCCGCCTGGCGGGACCGCAGCTCGCAGCGCAGCTGCTGGCGCACCAGGTCCGCCAGCTCCCGCAGCCCGGCCAGCACCGCGGGGTCGTCCGCCGTGGCGGTGGCCAGCTGGTCGATCACCCGGCCCAGGTGCACGCCGGCCTCGGGCACCGGACTGCCCGGTGCCCACTCGGCGACGTGGCGGGCATCGCGGGCGGACGCGAGGACGGCAGCCATGCCGGGGTCGTCGGGGGCGAAGGGCCCCTGGGCCGCCCGGGTGGCGGTGACCGCCAGCTCGGGGAGGGCAGGTAGGGCCACGGCCCGTTCCGGGAGCGCGCCGAGGGCCTCGGCCAGCGCGGCCGCGTCCACCGGCGGGCCGCCGGCCAGCAGCACGTCGGCCATGTGGCCGGCGGCCTGGTCCCGCAGCAGGTCCAGCCGCTCCTGGACCGCGCCGATGTCGGCGGCCTGGCGCGCCAGGATCCCGGCCGCCGCCACCGAGCCGTCGGGCCCGGTCACGTGGTAGCCGTCGAGCATGTCCGCCAGGGGCAGCGCCCGGGCCCGAAGCTGGTCGCCCGGCATGTTGTGGAACAGCTGGTGGACCAGGGCGACGGGGAACACGGTGTGGTCGATCCCCTTGGCCACGTCGGCCCGGGTGGTGGCGTAGCGGTCGATGACCGGCTCGACGTCGAGGTCGCGGGCCAGGCCCACGTGGTCGCGGTGCTCGGCGTGGCGGCGCCGGGCCGCCTCGACCTCGGCCAGGCGCGGCGTGAAGGGCGCCGCCTCGCCAGGGCCGGGGTTGAACACCCGGTCGTAGCGGGCCAGGTCGCGGCGGAACGCCGGCAGGTCGCCGTGGCGCAGCCGGTCCAGCGTCGAGCGCTCCAGGTGCTGGTTGAACAGCCGGGGCCCGGGTCCCTCGAACGAGAACACGATCAGGCGGATCTG
Organism: Acidimicrobiales bacterium; assembly: GCA_036558145.1. Taxonomy (GTDB): domain Bacteria; phylum Actinomycetota; class Acidimicrobiia; order Acidimicrobiales; family VFJN01; genus ZC4RG19. Next base: position 12,610 of record DATBGF010000043.1, on the reverse strand, counting down.
CTCGTCGGCGAACTCGCGCTCCGTGACGGGCCGGGTGATCGGCTGCACCGCGGTGCCCGGATCCCCGTCGTCGCCAGGAGAGCCGGACGGGTCGCCCTCGCCGCCCTTGCCGCCCACGCCGCCGCGGCCGCCCTCGGACAGCCAGTGGGCGTCGACCAGCACGGGGCCGGCGATGCCGACGGTGAGCTGGCCGCTCGGACCGCCGTCGCCGGCATCGCCGCCGTCGCCGCCCGGGCCGGGCAGGGGCGGCTCCGGGGGCGGGTCGCCGATGTCGGTGCCGCCGAGTGTGGGCACGCCCGCGTCCCCGGGCTTGCCGGGAGCCCCGGCGCCGCCGTGGACCGTGGCGCCCGCGCCCGGGCCCGCGGCCAACGCCGTGATGGTGGCGTCGGGACCGCGCAGCCCGACGATGCCGAACTCGACCTGGGGCGGGGCGGTGACGTGCAGGTTGTCCGCCGGGTCGGCCACGGGTGGGCCGACGATCTCGTCGGCCACGACGTCGAGGCGGGAGCAGCGGAGGTTGGCGCCGCCGAAGAACACCTGCCGGCCGGCGATCGTGACGTCCTTCGGCTTGCCCGCCTTGCGCCCGGCCAGCCGGAGTCGCTGGAGCAGCTCCGGGGTCACGAGGATGGTGTCACGCACGTGATGCACTGGGGACTCCTTGCATGCCGACCGCGGCGCGGTCGAAGGTCTCGGTGAACACGATCCGCTGGATCGTCTGGTTGCGGCGCAGCGCCAGGCCCGTCTCGGTCTCCTCCACCACCACCCGGCCGTCGAGCAGCGCTCCGAGCGAGGCCGGATCGACGGCCCCCACCGGTTCGAGGACGAGGTTGGCCAGGCCGGTGCCGGTGACCGGCTTCACGTGCCAGCCGGCGCCGGCGTCGACCCCGAGGTCGAGCGAGCGGACGGACGGCTCCGGGATGCGCCGCTCCTGGCGCACCGTGAACGTCGTGCCGGCGACCGGGGCGCCGGTGACCTTGACCCGCACGCCCACGGCGCCCTCCCGGCGGGCCTCGATCGACCGCGTCGGGGGGACCTGGACGAACGGGGCGATCGTGACCGGCGACAGGTGGCAGCCGGTCACCGACTGGGGCTGGAAGCGCACGAGCGCCAGCCGCAGGAACGGCCACGCGCTCTCGGGCAGCCCGAGGGCCGAGAACTGGACGTCGGCCACCCACCGGTTCCGCTCGGGGTCGAAGCTGACCGGGTAGGCGACCACGTCCACCTTGGGGATGGGGACGCCCGGTGCCGGCGCGGGGCCGTCCGGCAGGGTGACGGCCCCGGCCAGGTCGGACTGGCCGCCGAACCGGTTGGCCAGCAGGTGCTCGGTGGCCTGGGGCTGCGTCTCCTGCAGCGGGTCGGTGCCCCACCGCGTGACGAGCTCGCGCAGCTTGATGCCGCCGGCCGAGGTGGCGTCGGCCGAGGTGCGGTACACGACCACCCCGAGCCGCTCGCCGTCGCCGGTGACGTCCCAGGGCCGGTCGAGCACGACCCGCACGCCGGCGGCCTGCCGGGTGGCCTTGTAGACGCCGGCGCTGGTCGACCGGGTCCAGCGCCACAGGGGCACGACGGAGTGCACGGCCGGTGCCGGGGGTCGGGACCGGTTCTTGACCGACACCGTCACCGGCGCCCCGGCCCGGGTGGGCTCGGTCCGGGGGTCGAAGTACTCACGGAACGCCGAGGTGGCGACCGGCCGGAAGGTCACGTCGTGACGGCGCGTGTCGCCCAGCTCCAGCGGGCCGTCGAGGGCGACGGTGGCACCGCCGGCCGGCGTCACCCGCTTGGATCCCAGCGTGGCGCTGCGGGGCCGGGTCTCGACCGGGCCGGAGCCGGTGTCGACGACGTCGGTCCACTCGGCGCGCACGTGGACCTCGCCGGTGGACGCCGGGTGGTAGCCGACGGTCGTGCCCACGGCCACGCTGGTGGCGTCCTGGCCGAGCGTCCCGAGCTGGGGGCCGCCCGGAAGCGTGGGATCGGCGAGGGGCTGGGCCACGGCGTGGACGAGCGTCACGGTCTGGCGGGCACAGCGGGTGATGGCGGTGCCGTCGAGCAGCTCGGCCGGCGCGTGGCCGCCCAGGTCGACCTGGTCGAGCACGTCGGGGTCGACCGTGGAGGCCAGCTCGACCTGGGCCTTGGTGGCGGGCGGCAGGTCGACCGTCAGCACCTGCCCGCCGGCGGAGAGGCTGGTCGTGGTGGTGTCGCCGTCGAGCCGGGGCCGGACCACCAGCCGGGTGGGGACCAGGTCGGGCCAGCCGGGGCCGGTGGCGGGCACCACGACCGGGTCCGGGTGGTCGGGCAGGCCGAGCAGGCTCACGCCGCCGGCCATCGGGTCGGGCAGGTAGCCGACGCCCATGCGGTCGGTGTCGTGGATGGCGTACACACCGTTGGGCAGCGGCTCGCCGGCCGGCAGCGGCAGGGTCACGTCCGGGACGACCGCGGGGTCGTTGGTGACGATGGCCAGCCCCGGGGTCGGCACCGGGGTGCCGTCGGGGCCGGGCACCGTCGGGTCGAGGAACGTGGCGGACTCGCGGCTGGCCAGCGCCAGCATCCGGTCCCGCACCGCGGGCGGGACGCCGGGCCCGAACGCCTCGTCGAGGCGGCCGTGGCTCTCGGCCAGGTGCTCTGATCCCTTGGGCAGCACGACATGGCGCTCGCATGCGTCGCCGACGCGCTCGCCGTGGCCGGTGCTGCGCACCACGAGGTGGGCCTGGGACTCGCCGAAGCTGAACCGCCGCCGGGGCACCAGCTCGGGCGAGGGCAGCAGCTCGCGGCGCAGGTAGTGGCCGGCGTCGACGCTGTGGCTGCGGTCGGCCGGGGCGCCCGTGAGCGAGTTGCCGGCCAGGTCGACGGCCGGGGCCCGGAACTCGTAGCGCCGCCCGAAGCGCAGCTTGGGGGCCGATCCGGGGATCACCGCCACCTCGTGGCGCAGGTCGTAGCCCGGTGCGATCTCGGGCTCGACGTCCACGGCCGGGGGAGCGCCGGGGCCGTCGCCCAGCACCGCCCGCCCGGGCCGGGGCACGCCGAGCGGCCAGCCGTCCCAGCCGGCGATGTCCTCGCCCGCCAGCAGCGCCAGGCCGTCGCCGGACGCGCTGGGCGCGGCCAGCACGGGCAGCGCCTCGACCCGGCCCTCGTCCTCGCCGCCGAAGGTGGTGGTGCCGACGGTGTAGGTCGAGCGCCGCCGCATCAGCGACCGGAACGGCCCGCCGTCGGTGGCGACCTCCAGCCGGTGGCCGGTGGTGACGTCGTCGGCGAACAGCACGATGTCGCCGCCGGGCTCGGCGGGGTCGAGGACCCCGGCCCGGCCCATGGCGTGGCCGGCGACCTCGACGCCCCGGTTGGCGCGGGCCAGCGTGAAGCCGGTGTCGCGCAGGACCGGCAGCGGCACGGGCTCGCCCTCCCGCAGCTGGCCCGGGGCCAGCCGGGAGCGGGCGAGGGCGTCGAGCTGGAGGGCGACGCCGACGACGTCGGTCGTGGTGACCAGCAGGCCGTCGCCCGCACCGTCGAGGTCGAGCATGCCGTCGACGACCTCGGTGGGCGCGCCGGGCTGGGGCACCATCACGAACCGGCGGGCGGCCGGATCGGCGACGACCCGGCTCCACGGCTGGCGGGTGGCCACCGGTCCGGACAGCGGCGTGCCGTCGGCCCGCACCGCCCGCAGCGTCCGGGTGCCGGTGAACGCGGGGATGGTGGCGTCGAGCCGCAGGCCGACCCGCCGGGCCAGCAGGGGATGGCCCAGCACGAGGCCGACGACCTGGTGGAAGTCGGCCTGGTCGATGCGCTGGATGGCCGTCACGGGGTCGGGCGGGGAGATCTGGTCATCGCCGGCCCGTAGGCGGGCGGCGCGGGCCGCGTCCGAGCGCTCGTCCATGTGGTCGGCGAGGCGGGCGATGGCCCCGATCCCGGCCGCGCTCCGGCGGCCCTCCGGCGTGGCCAGCGCCCGCAGCGGCGCCACGACGTCGGCCTCGGCCGCCGGCCAGCGGTCCGGCGAGGCGGCGACGAACGCGGCGAACAGGTCCTCGATCTCCCGGGCGGTCTCGACCACCGCGGGCCCGGCGACCACCGCCGGCAGGTCGGCGGCCTTGGGGCCGGGCCGGGCCACAGGGGTGCTCGGCGGGAACAGCGCGGTCCAGGCGGCCCGGTCGGGGGCCGGCGGCACCACGGTGGCCGGGACGTCGACCACGCCGTCGTCGGACACGATGCGCAGCGGGCCCAGGTCGGCCACCCGGGCCGGCCAGTCGAGCAGCGGCGAGCCCGCAAGGGTCCGGGCGTTGGTCTCGACGTGGGGCCGGGCCACCAGCGAGAGGGCCAGCCGGTCGGGCCCGTCGAACCCGTGGGGCAGCAGGGTCCAGGTCATGCTCCAGGTCATGCCACGTCCTCCATGAACGCGTCGCAGTAGGTGTCCCACGGCCGGGGGCCGGGGACGTCGGGCGGTGCCATCAGCTCGGCGAAGCTCGGGTCCGCGTTGCGGCCGGCGAAGCGCCGCTCCACCGGCACCCGCAGCGACGAGCTGAAGAACAGGACCTTGAGCTGCAGGACCAGCTCGCCCGTGCCGATCAGGCTGTTGGTGGCGTCCTCGTAGTCGAGGGTCAGGGTCAGGGAGATGTCCGCCGAGATCAGGCTGGCCACGTCGACGTGGCCCCGCAGCCGCAGGTAGGCGGTGAAGCGGAACCCGGCGTCGCGGTCGAAGCTGAGGACGACGCCGCCCATGGCCTCGACCGACACCGTGGCGACGAGCACGTCGAGGGCGGCGGCGGCACCGAACTCCAGCGCGCCGGTGATCCGCTTGAGGCCGCCGGTGTCGAGCTCGATCTCCAGGTAGCCGCCGCCGGCGAGGGCGGCCACGGTGAGCCGGAAGCGGTCCGACGCCCGGGAGAACCGCACGGCCAGCGTCGGCGCGTCGCCGTTGAAGTAGATGTCGAGCTCGGCGCCGAAGCTGATGTTCTGGAGGGCGAACACGCCGATGGCGACCGACGGGATCGGGAAGGTGAACGAGGACGTGACGCCGGTGTCGCTGACCGCCAGCGCCGGCGGGTCGTCGAAGCCGGCCTCGTCGATCAGGTCCACCAGGCGCCCGAGGTAGCTGAGGAAGCCCCCGAAGCGCAGCCGGCCGAGGCTCGCGGACACGTCGGGCTTCTCGCCCACCGCGCCCGAGAACGAGAAGCTGCGGAACGGGACCGTGACCAGCGGATCGCCCCCGACCTTGGCCAGCATGCGCAGCTCGAAGCCGACGATCTCGCAGCGCGAGCGGGCGTCGAGCTGGCGGCCGGTGGCGTCGAGGGTGATCGTCTGCTCGATGGTGATCGACGGCTCGGGGTCGGCCTGCGTGGGCCGGAACGGGCCCAGGGAGAACAGCGGGCCGTCCACGGTCGGGTGCTCACCGGTCGGGTCGAACAGGTCGGTGCTCCACCGGATCCGCTTGGTCACGACCCCATCGGCGATCTCGCTGGTGACCTTGGCCGCGTCCTCCAGGTCGCGCACGATGCCCTCGCCGACCGGGATCAGCTCCGTGAGCGGGATGACCCCGAGCAGCTTGGGGGCATCGGCCAGGAAGCTCAGGTCGGGCTGGCCCGCGAGCAGGTTCTCGACCGCGCCGACCACGGCGCCCCGCTCCCGGGACAGCGCCGTCACGGGCAGCCCGAGCTGGGCCAGGCCGCCCGTGACGTCGCCGGCCACGCCCACGGCCTTCGTCTCCGCGAGGGAGAGGAAGACCCCGGCGGCGTCGTTGGCGCCGGTGAAGGCCTGGTCGATGTAGGTGTCCGCGTAGGTGGCGATGGCCGTGGCCGCCCCGGGAGCGAAGCGGTCGACCGTGGGCAGCACGCCCTCCAGCTGGGCCGCGGCGAGCAGGCCGACCTTGTCGACCGCGCCGTCCACCTGGGAGGCGACGGCGCTGGTGGCGCCGAAGCGGATCCGGCTCAGCCGCATGGTGGTCAGCTCGGGCGCGGGGAGCCCGTCGCCGTCCGCCCGGGCACTCCCGCCGGGGGCGGGCGGGGGAGCGACGGCCGCAGCCTGCCCACCGAGGGGGACGTCGGTGAAGCCGAGGCCGAGGCTCTCCCACAGCGGGAGGACGGCCTCGTCGGTCACGGTGGAGCCGTCGGGCTCACCGTCGGCGTCGAGCCCGCTGCCGTCGGGGACGAACACGAGCGGCATGGCCAGCAGGAACGTGCCGCCGGCATGGTCGGTGGCCTCCATCGCGAAGCGGTAGGGCACGTCGCCGACGTGCAGGATCGCCAGCCCCTGGTCGGCGAGGCCCCAGTCGCCGACGTTGCCGGGCTCGCGTGCGTCGCCCGGCGGCGTGCCGGCCGCCTGGAGCTCCAGCCGGGTGAACGGCAGGGCCCGGGCCGCGACGGGCAGCTCGACCACCGGTCGCGTGACCCGGATCGTGGCCAGGGTCCGCAACCCGGCCGTGCGCTCGTCGGGCTCGAAGTCGCCGTCGAGGCGGCGGATGGTCTCCTCGGTGAGCACCGCCCGGAACCCGAACGGGAACAGGCGGCCGGTCGTGCCCCGCCGCTGGCTCTCGTCCCGGCCCATCGACAGCACGTGGGTGAGCGTCTTGAGCCCGTTGTTGTCGGGCCAGTCGCCCCGCAGGTCGAGCCACCCGCCCAGGCTGGACAGCCGCAGGCTCCGCAGGCTCGCAGGCTGCGTGGGATCCGAGGTCACCAGGCCGGCCTGATTGGCCGTCGCCCGGTCGAGCGTGTTGCGCAGCTTGGCCTCGTCGCGGACCGCGGCGGCCCAGGGGTCGTCCGCGGGCCCGGGCTGGTCCGGGTCCTGGACGAGCGGCGTCAGGCGGACGGGGAGGCCGCCGGTGCCGTCGACGGCGTCGCTGCGCTCGACCAGTGCGGAGCTCCACAGCTCGAAGCGCCCGTCGCTGGCGGTGGCCTTGGCCAGGTGGCGCAGCCGCGACCAGCCACCGGGCGGCTGGAGGCCGAGCAGGTGGTGCACGTCGAGGTGGCTGTCCGACGCGACGATCGGAAGCCGCCGGGCGGCGTCGAGGAGGCCGGCCACCGTGGCGGGCACGGGATCGTCGCCGGACGTGAGCCGCAGGACGAGCACCGAGGGGTCGGTGAAGATGGGCTGGTCCTGGTCGACCCGGTCGCCCTGGGCGTTCGAGGCGTACTCGACCAGCCGCTGGGGCGGGAACCGGAGGGTGATCGTGCCGGACGCCCCGGCGGGCCGGAGCACGAAGCCCCTCGTCCCGCCGGGGGCCGCGGCGGCGACGATCCCGGAGGTGGTGACCTCGATGACGACGTGGTCGTCGGGGCGGGTCAGCCGGAAGCTGGCGGGCCACTCCATGTCGTCACAGCCCGTAGACGGTGGTGCCGTACCACTCGCCGCCGTGGCCGACCTGCGTCGGTGCCAGGTAGACGAGCGCGGTGCCGGCGGAGTTGGAGGCGAAGCCGACGGGCACCTGGACGCGCTGGCCGCCGGTGGCCTCGCGGCTGACGGCGGTGATGACCGGGTTGCCGGTGGCGCTGATCGACAGCGAGGTCCCCGCCGGGCCGTAGACCAGCAGGTCGACGACGACGAGCCCGGGCCGGCCGGCGCCGAGGCCCGTCAGCATCACGTAGAGGGTGCCGTCGAACTGGCCGGGAGTGGCGTGGATCGACACGGCCGGCGCGGTCCCGGAGGAGGCGTACCACTGGGGGCGGTAGGTGTAGAGCGAGGCACGGTCGGCCACGTAGGGCTTGCGGGGGTCGACGACGGCGAAGGGCGCGACCACCGGCACGGCCTGGTCGGGGTCGGGCCCCCAGACCCGGGTAGTCGGGCGCTCGGGCAGCAGGCCGGCTTCCCGGAGGGCGGGGAGGACTTCGCTCGGCGGCCGTCGCAGCAGGTCGTCGATGCGCTCAGCAGTGAGGGTCATCGGCCGACCGTACGAAGCGGGGTCGGACATGCACATCCGGCACCTGCCGGATGTCAGCGGCGGGCCGCCTCCGCCGCCAGCTGGACCCGGGTGGTCACCCCCACCTTGCCGAAGGCGTGCGACAGGTGGGTCTCGACCGTGCGCCGGGAGATCCCGAGCGCATCACCGATCTGCCGGTTGGTCATCCCCTCCTGCAGCAGCGCCACCACCTCCCGCTCGCTGCGGGTCAGGCTCTCCCACCCGACCGTCGGCCGGGCCACCGGGGCACCCGTGCGGCGCAGCCCGGCCGCCCGCCGCAGCCGGTCGAGGTCGCCGAGCGCGCCCGCGGCCTCGTACAGCGTGCGGGCCTGCTCGTAGAGCGCGGTGGCCTCGTCCCGCCGCCCGCCCGCCCGCAGCAGCCGGACGGCGTCGGTGGCGGCATCGGCGGTGGCCAGCGCCCGGGGCGAGCGGGCGAGCTGGGCGGTCGCGGCGACGACCCGGTCGGCGTCGCCATCGGCCAGGCCCCGGACCAGGCCGGCGGTCCCTGCCATCGACGGCACCGGGTTGCGCCGGGCGGCCTCCTCGACCTCGCCGGCCACCCGGGAGGCGAAGGCCGGCTCGTGCTCGGCCGCCAGCCGGGCCACCTCGGGGGCGATGAGGCGCAGCGCCACCAGCACGTGGATCGGATCGGTCAGCTCCCAGGCCAGGCGCAGCGTCTCGAACGCCCCGGCCCGATCGCCGGCGTCGGCCTTGACGAGGGCGGTTCCGAGCCACGCGAAGTCGACGCCGACCTGGGGGCCGTGCTCGACGTAGTGGCGCTCGGCCGCCTCGGCCAAGGCCGCGGCCCCGGCCGCGTCCCCTCGGCGCCGTGCGATCAGGCAGAGCAGTGCCGCCGGCACCCCCAGCTGGTAGCGGGGCCCGTAGTCCAACGGCAGCTGCTGGGCCACCCGGCAGGCGTCCTCCGCCGCCTCGAGGTCGCCCGTCAGGTAGGGGAGCAGGGCCTCGATGGCGCTGTACTGCACCAGCCACGACACATTGCCGCAGGCCTCCAGCTCGACCCGGCCGCCGGCGAGCAGGTCGCGGGCGCCGTCGAGGTCGTCGCGCTCCAGGGCGACCAGCGACAGCGTGAACGCCGAGTTGTACGTGGCCCAGCTGTACACCGAGCCGGTGACCCGCTCCTGCCGGGCGGCGAGGGCGCGTGGGAGGGCGTCGCCGGGCCGGCCCTGGGCCAGCAGGGCCATGGCCTGGGTGTTGGTGGCCAGGCCGATCGCGAAGTGATCGCCGGTGGCCGCGGCCGCCTGCGAGGCGGCGTCGGCGTGCGCGGCCATGCCGGCGATGTCGAGGCGCAGCAGGGAGAACACCGAGGTGGCGGAGTGGAGGATGGTGCGCGACGTGCCCTCGACCTCGGGACGGGCCAGCATCGGGGCCATCACCTCGATGGCGCCGCCGACGTCGCCCTGGGCGTAGAGGGTGCTGGCCAGCGCGTGGGTGATGTACGCCTCCTGTGCGACCGTCAGGGGCCCACCGAGCACCGACCGGGCCAGTGCCTCGGCCTCCTCGCCGCGGCCGGACGCGTTCAGCGGATCGAGCATGTCCTGGATGATCTCGAGCCGCTCGGGATCGCCGGGGCCGGTAAGGTCGAGCGCGGCCCGGAGCAGCTCGACACCGCCGGGGATCGAGCTGCGGAGCGCCTCGGCGGCCGCGTCCCGCAGGCCGGCGACGGCCCGGCGGTCGCCGGGATCGGCGCCCAGCGCCAGGTGACGGGCGATGACCGAGGGAGGCGCCCCCGCGGCGGCCAGCGCCCGGGCCGCGCTGTGGTGCAGCGCCTTGCGGGCGGTCGGCGCCAGCGCTTCCTCCAGGGTCTGGCGCACCAGGTCGTGGCGGAAGGCCCACCGGTCGCCGGCCGCCACGATCAGCTCGCTGCGCAGGGCGACCTCCAGGCGCTCCAGCAGGTCGCTGACCGGGCGCTCGGTCACCGCCGCCAGGTCCTTGGCCGAGAACGACTCGCCGAGGACGGCCGCCACCTGCAGCAACCGGTAGGCGTCCGGGTCCAGGAAGCCGAGGTGGCGGACCAGGGCGGCGCGGGCCGAGGCGGGCACCGCCCGGACGCCGCCGCGCAGGTCGACGACGTCGCCCGTGGGCTGGAGCGCGCCTTCGCGCTCCAGGGCGGCGAGCAGCTCGATGACGTAGAAGGGGTTCCCCCCGCAGGTGGCCAGATGGTCCCGGAGCAGCGGCGACGGCGGGCGGCCGAGGCGCTCCTCGGCCAGATCGGAGACCGCCGCGGGCGCCAGGGCGCCGACGCTGACCGTCACGGCGTCGAGCTCGCCCAGCGCGTCGAGCGTCAGCACCAGGTCACGGCGGGTCGGGGCCGGGCGGAGCGTCACGGCCAGCAGGACGGGCAGCGCGGGCACCGAGCGGGCCAGCCGGCCGAGCACCGAGACGGTCCCGGGATCGGCCCAGTGCAGGTCCTCCAGGGCGACCAGGACCGCGCCGGACACGACCGCGGCCTCCAGGGCCTCGATCAGCGCCTCGGCCACCACGAGGCTGCGGTCGGCCATGCCCAGCTGCTCGACCGGCCGGAGGGCCGCGGCCACGTCCGCCAGCGCCGGCGACCGGGTCTCCTCGACGACGTCGGCCACCGCGCCGAACGGCCGCTCCCGTTCGAGCTCGCGGGCCCGGCCCACGAGCGTCCGCAGGCCCCGGGTGCGGGCGTGGGCGACGAGCTGGGCGAGCAGGCTCGTCTTGCCGATCCCCGCCTCGCCCAGCAGCACCACCAGGCTGCCGCGCCCGCTCTCCACCTGGTCGAGCGCGCCGAGGAGCAGGCCGGTCTCGGCGTCGCGCCCGACCAGTCGGGAGTCGGGCTGTGCCACCGCGGCCATGAGGAGAGTATGGCCACGCTGGGTGGGCCGTGCCCTACGCAAATGCGCGCCCTACGGTCCTGGTATGCAGACCATCGTCGCCCGCGCCGAGGTCGACACGCAGCCCGACGGGCGCGTGCTCGTGCGCTGGCAGATCGAGGGGGCGCCGGTGGCGGTCGACGTCGCCACCGGGCCGACACCGGACCACATCGACCACACCCACGAGGCCACCGTGCCGGCCGGGCAGACCTCGCTCCTGCTCAGCGACCCCGGCGCCGGGCGGCTGTTCGTGTCGGTCGCGCCCCACGGCACCGGGCCCGCGGTCGTTGTGGCGGACCGGCGCGTGCCGTTCCAGGGCATCCAGAACTTCCGGGACATGGGCGGGTACCGCACCCGATCGGGCGGGGTCGTGCGCTGGGGACAGGTGTTCCGCGCCGACGCGTTGCACGGGCTGTCGACCGGCGACCTCGCCCTCTACGAGCGCCTGGGCCTGCGGGCCGTGTACGACCTGCGCGGTGAGGTCGAGCGCGAGGAGCGGCCCAACCCCGTCCCGTCCCGGCCGCTCACCATCACCGGCCGGCCCTCGGGCGCCGCGGCCTCGCTGATGGCCGAGGCGGCGGACCAGCTCACGACGGCGGACGGCGAGAAGGTCCTCGCGGAGATGTACGTCGGGCTGCTCGAGCACAGCGCCACGCAGCTCGGCGAGCTCTACACCGGCCTGGCGGCGGGCGACGGCCTGCCCGCCGTCTTCCACTGCCATGGCGGCAAGGACCGCACCGGCGTCGTGGCCGCCCTCCTGCTCGAAGCCCTCGGCGTCGAGCGCGAGGTGGTCCTCGACGACTACGAGCTCACCGCCCGCTATCGCCGCCGTGAGCACCAGGAGTCGACCTACGGTCGCCTGATCGCGTCCGGCATGGCGCCTGAGGCCGCCGCCGGCGTGCTGTCGGTGCCGCGGTGGGCCATGGCCCGGGCGCTCGACGAGCTCGACAGCCGTCACGGAGGGGTCGAGGCCTACCTGACCGGGCCGGCCGGCATGTCCACCGCCGACCTGCGGACCCTCCGCGGGCGCCTCGTCGGCTCCTGAGCGTCACGGCCCGGGCAGCGACGGCGGGAGCCCGAACCACCCCAGCACCGTGGCGTCGAAGCGGGTCATCGCCGCGATCCGGCCGTCCCCGGACAGGGTGAGCACGTACAGGCCGGTCCCGTGGCGTGGACCGGTCGGGGCGCGGAGGTAGGCGCCGAACGCGGGCTGGCCGTTGGCCCGGGTCGGGACCAGGTCGAACCGTCGGCCCGCGTCGAACAGGCCGGCGCAGAAGCGGGCGACGACGTCGCGGCCGTGGTACTCGAAGGGGATCGGCGGCATGGCGATGAAGGCGTCGTCGGTCAGGAGGCCCACCAGTGCGTCGACGTCGGCGGACTCCCAGGCCCGGGCGAAGGCGGCCGCCAGCGTCTCGTCGGCCGGTGAGCCGGCGGCGGGGCGGGGCAGGCGGCGCTCCAGCGAGGCCCGGGCCCGCTTGAGCGCGCTGGTCACCGAGTCGACGGTGGTGTCGAGCATCCCGGCCACCTCGGCGGCGTGGAACCCGAGGACGTCGCGCAGGATCAGGACGGCCACCTGGCGGGGCGGCAGGACCTGGAGGGCGGAGACGAAGGCGAGCGAGACCGCCTCGGACTGCTCGTAGCGGGCCTCCGGGCCGGGCGGGGCGTCGAGCGCCCCTTCCAGCAGGTCGTCGGGGAAGGGCTGCAGCCACACGACCTCACCGAGCCGGGTCGGCGGGACCGGGTCGACGCCGGGCACGTCCCACTCCCGGGCCGGGCGCCGGCCGGCCGCCCGGCGGGCGTCGAGGCAGCGGTTGGTGGCGATCCGGTACAGCCAGGTGCGCAGCGACGCCCGGCCCTCGAACCCGCCGAGCCCCCGCCA
>DATBGF010000042.1:0-1600 GCA_036558145.1 Acidimicrobiales bacterium | reverse complement strand
ATCGACTTCGACTTGGCCACCCGGGTGGCGCCGTGGCGGGCCACGACGTCGACGATGTAGCGGCGGGCGTCCTCGGCGGTCGGCGCCCAGCACACCTGGCCGCGCCGGGCGAGCACGTTGTCGGCGAACTGCTCCAGCAGGGCGGGCAGGTTCGCCAGCACCTGCTGCTTGGACGCGCGGGCGGCCCGGCGCAGGACGTCGGCATCGTCCAGCTCGCCCAGGCCCTGGACCCGGTGGGTGGCGAAGCGGTCGACCGCCCGGGCCACGTTGGTGCGCAGGCGGTCGTTCGCCACCGCGTCGGCCGTGCGCTCCCGCAGCGTCGTGCCCGGCAGCAGGTGGCCGCCGCTCACGCTTGGCCGTCCTCGGGCGGCAGGGCCGCGGCCAGCACCTCGGCCAGGTGGCGGACCGGGATGTCGTTGCCGGCGGCCTCGGCCCGGGACTGGAGGTGGAGGAGGCACGACGTGTCGCAGCCGACCAGCATCTCGGGCGCCGGCTCGGCTGCGGCCAGGGCCCGGAGCTTCTCGTCGGCCATGGCCACGGACGCCTCCGGCAGCTTCACGCTGAAGGTGCCGCCGAACCCGCAGCAACGGTCCGAGCCGGACCAGGTGACGGTCTCGCACCCGGCGACCGAGTCGGCCAGGGCGCGGGGCGCCTCGGTGATCCGCAGCTCGCGCAGCATGTGGCAGCTCTCGTGCAGCGCCACGGTCACCGGCCGGCCCAGCCGCAGCGGGGGCAGCTCGCCGGCCCGGGAGGCGAGGAACTCGGACAGCTCCCGGGTGTGCTCGCCCACCCGCCGGGCCCGGGCCGCGGCCTCGTGGTCGCCGACCACCTCGAACAGCTCGGGCCAGAAGATCCGGACCATGGTGGCGCACGAGCCGGCCGGCACGACGATCGCCTCCGCCCCGGCGTCGAGGTCGGCCTCCAGGGCGTCCAGAGTGGCCCGGGCCACCGCCGCAGCGTCCTCGGCGAAGCCGGCGTTCCAGCCCGGCTGCCCGCAGCACGTCTGGTCCAGGTTGACCCGGACCTCGCACCCCGCCGCCCGCAGCAGCCGCACGGCGGCCTCGGCCACGTCGGGCGCGACCACGTCGACCACGCAGGTGATCAGCAGGGAGACGTCCACGGCGACACCCTACGGTCGCCCGTACGCTGGCGCCCCATGCCGAAGCGCCCGTGCACGTTCTGCGAGATCCTGGCCGGGCGCCTGCCGGCGCACGTGGTGCTGGACGACGACGTGGCGCTCGCCTTCCTCGACGTGCGCCCGCTGTTCCCCGGGCACACCCTGCTGGTGCCACGCGACCACCACGAGACGCTGGCCGACCTGCCCACCGCCCTGCTGGAGCCCTACTTCGCCCGGGCGCAACGCCTGTCGCTGGCCATGGAGCAGGGGCTCGGCAGCGTGGGCTCGTTCGTGGCCATCAACAACCGGGTCAGCCAGAGCGTGCCCCACCTCCACACCCACGTGGTGCCGCGCACGCCCAAGGACGGCCTGCGCGGCTTCTTCTGGCCGCGGGGCCGCTACGCGGACGACGCCGAGGCCGCGGCCGTGGCCGCCCGCCTGCGGGACGCGCTCTCAGGGCTCGAAGCGGACTGACGGCTCGCC
>DATBGF010000041.1:0-2480 GCA_036558145.1 Acidimicrobiales bacterium | reverse complement strand
CATGGCCGCGTTCCGCCACGCCTTCGTCATCGAGGGCTGGCGGCTCATGGTCAGCGCGAGCCTGGGCGTGGTCGAGCCCGGCGACGAGCCCCGGATCACCCCCGACGTCCTGCTGCACCGGGCGGACGCCGCCATGTACGTCGGCAAGCGGCGGGGCAAGGCCGTGGCCGTGCACTACCGGCCCGAGCTCGAATGGGAGCTGCCGCAGCTCCCCCAGACCGAGTGGGCTCACCCGCGCGGTGGCAGCACCCCGTAGATCGTCGCGGTCGAGCCGGAGCCGGCGGCGTTCCTCGGGCCGCCCACCAGCACCCACGCGCCGGTCGTGGGCAGGTCCTTGAGGTTGGCCATGTTCTCCAGGCTGATGCGGTGCCGGTCGAACAGCAGCGTCGTCACCGCGAAGGTGTCGTCGATGCCGAGGTCGGCGCCGAACGTGTCGGTGCCGAGCGAGCCGCGCTTGCCGAGCTTGCCGTGGTCGAGGAGCCACTCCGCCGCCTCGAGGCCGAAGCCCGGCTGGTGCAGCACGCCGTCGGCGTCGAGGTTCGGGTAGGCGGGCGTGCCCCAGCGGTCCTCCCAGCCGGTCCAGGCCACGATGGCCGACTGCCGCGGGATCGGGCCGTTGCGGCGCTCGAACTCCTTGAGGTCGGCGACCGTCAGCGCGTAGTCGTCGTTGGCCGCGGCCTGGGCCCGGATGTCGATCTTCACGGCCGGCAGGAACAGGTCACCCGGGTCGAGCTGGTCCGCGGTCAGGCCGCCGTCCTGGAAGTGGGCGGGCGCTCCCCAGTGGGTGCCGGTGTGCTCGAGCTCCCGGACGTACTGCATGTAGAAGCCGTCCTCGGGGACGGTGGCGACGACCTCCAGCGTGAACTCCGGGTCGCCGGGGAACAGGTTGGTGGTCGCCGGATCGTTGACGTGCGACAGGAACACGAACCGGAGACCGGCCAGGTCCACGCCGTTCCCCTGGTTCCCCTGGCCTGTCGCCAGTCGCTCGCTGGCACCGGCCGCGTCCGCGCCCCCGAGCGCGTGGACCCCCACGAGTCCGGCGATCCCCATCGCCGAGCGGAGCATCTGTCGTCGTTCCACCTGACACCGTCCCCTGTTCCGTCGCCCGGGCTGCCGCCGGGCGCGTCCCGTTACGTTACGTCCCCCCGCTGCCCCGCTGCGGCGGCGACTGCGGCAGGGGGTGCCAGGGCCGATTGCGGAGGCCGGGAGCCGCTTTGCTAGACCTGAGCGCCCGTCACAGACAGTGGCGGACGATCACGGCCGGGGACAGGCCGTTGGGGAAGGGACGGACAGCATGGGTCAGGCGGGCAAGCGCGCCGCGAGCATGGCGCTCGTGGGACTTCTCGTCGCGGGACTGGGTGCCTGCGGCGGGGACGACAGCGACTCGGACGAGGGCGCGGGCGACAGCGGGTCGACCTCGGCCCCGACGGACGAGACCACCGGGGCCGGAGAGGCCGACGTCGATGCCTTCTGCGAGGGCTTCGTCAACCTGGACGAGGTGTTCGCGGCCGCGCCGGACGATCCCGCCGAGATCCAGGCCTACATGGCCGACACGGTGATGCCGGTGGCCGAGCAGACCCGGGACAACGTGCCCGAGGAGCTGACCGAGCCGGTCGGCGTGATGTTCGAGGCCCTCGACGCGGTGGCCACGAGCGGGGACTTCTCGGCGTTCGACGCGCCCGAGTTCGTGGCGGCCCAGGCCGAGGTCTACCCGGCCCTGGCCGGCACGTGCAGCTACCAGTCGGTGACGGCCACCGCCATCGACTACGGCTACCAGGGCGTCCCCGCGACGCTGGAGGCCGGGCCGACCGTGTTCGTGATCGACAACCAGAGCGCGGCCGGCGAGGCCCACGAGATCGGCGTCGCCAGGATCGCCGACGGCGTGACGGAGACCGCCGAGCAGATCCTCGCCCTCCCCGAGGAGGAGGCCGGGACCAGGCTCGAGTTCGCCAACGGCGCCTTCGCCCCGGCGGGCGGGACCAGCGGCGTGACCATGGACCTCACTCCGGGCCACTACATCTACGCCTGCTTCATCCCCACCGGCAGCATCGGCGACCAGGAGGGGACGGGCGCGCCGCACTTCACCGCGGGGATGTGGGGCGAGTTCACCGTGTCGTGAGCCCGGCCGGGTCCCGCTCGCAGCCCTCACGGCCGTAGGACGTACTTGCCGCGCACGCCGCCCTTGGCGACGGCGCGGTGGGCCGAGGCGACCTCGTCGAGCGGGACCACCGCGTGGACCCGGGCCGGCAGCCGGCCCTCGGCGGTGGCGGCGAGGAGCGGGCCGAGCCGGCGCCCGTCGGGGGCGGCCCCAACTACCTGGATCGTGATGCCGCGCTCCTCCGGGGGCGCCTGACCGGGCTGGACGCCCACGAACGAGCCGCCGTCGCGGACCAGCGCGACGGCGGCTCGTTGCAGCGCCGCACCGTCGGCGACCGCGTCCCAGCCGGGCGTGGGCTCGGCGGTGAAGGCGGCGCCGAGGC
>DATBGF010000040.1:0-2197 GCA_036558145.1 Acidimicrobiales bacterium | reverse complement strand
GTGCTCGCCGCGCACGCCAGCGCGGTCCAGCCCTCGGATTCCCGGTCGACGTTCGCGCCCGCCCGCAGTCCCTCGACCACCCCAGCCCGATCACCGCGCGCGGCGGCCCGGACCACGGCGTCGTCCGAGTCCTCGCACAGGCTCTCGCTGAGGCTGGCGTCGAGCCCCTCGACCACCTGGTTCACGGTGTAGGAGCAGCTGAACACGAGGCAGAGAGCGACGGCGCAGACGAGGGCGGTGATGCGCAGCGTCTTGGCCATCACGTCTCCCGGTTGGCCACGTCTCCGCGGACGCTACTGGCCCCGGGCCTCGCAGGGTGGGCGGGCGTCCCTGAGGTCGCGGCCTCAGCGCCAGTCCACCCGGACGAAGAGGTGCCAGCCGAGCCACAGCCAGCCGGCGAGCACCAGCAGGCGGGCCGGCCGGTACCGCAACACCGTGCCCAGCGTGGCGCCGAACGTGGCCACGGGACCGCCGCGCCGGGCGGACGTCTCCAGGATCAGCGCCCCGGCGGCGATCGCGACGTAGCCCACCAGGATGAAGGTCCGGGCGGTCATCGGCGGGCCAGCTCCACGGCGGCGGCCAGCCACGCGAGGAAGGCCACGGCCCGGGCCGCGTGGGTGTCGAGCGCCGCGTTGGTCAGCGAGCTGAGCGTCGGGTGTTCGTCCCGCGGCTGCTGGACGTAGGCGATCAGCTGGACACAGGCCAGCAGGCCCGCCAGCACGAACCAAGGCCAGGTCCGGCCCGCTGCCTGCGCCGCCCCGGGCCGGCGCCGGGCGCGGGCGCCCACGACCATCGCCCCTGCGCCCGCCCCCACCACGGCCACGGTGGCCAGGGCGGAGAAGGCGGGCAACCCGACCGCCCACCACCCGTACGCCGTCACCGCGACCGCCAGCACCACCCCGGTGACCGTGCGCCGTGCATCGCCCACCTGCCCATCCTGGCCGCTCCGCACCACCGCGTGGCAGGCCCTTGCGGGTCGCTCGGTCGCTCCGCGTGGTGGCGCCGGCACTTGGCGGGCCATGCCGCGCCGGTGCCAACCTGAGGGCGTGAACGTGCTGGCGCTCGGTGGCTCCGACTGCGAGGTCGTGCGGGACGCCTTGCTGGGCCAGCCCGTCAACGCCCTGTCGAACCTGGCCTACCTCGTCGCCGCGGTCGTGGTCCTCCGGCGGGGCGGCCCGCGCGGACCGGCGTTGGCGCTGGCGGCGGTGGGGGTCGGCAGCTTCCTCTACCACGGTCCCATGCCGGCGGGCGCCGACCGCCTGCACGACGGGTCGATCCTTGCGCTGGTCGTCGTCACGGCTGTGGCCGCCTGGCGCCGTGGCCTCGGCCACCTGGCCTGGCCCCCGGCGATCGCCTGGGTGGCGCTGGCGGCGGCTGGCGTCCTCAACCTGCTCGGGCGGACCGGCGCGCCCCTGTGCCGGCCGGACAGTTGGGCCCAGCCCCACGCCGCGTGGCACGTGCTCACGGCCGTCGCCGTGTCGGCCTGGCTCGTGACCTGGCCCCGGCCTCCCGGCCGCTCGGCGGACGCCCGCTCAACCCCGGGTGGTCGGGCCGGCGAGGAAGGCGGAGACCTCGCCGGGGGTCATCGGGCGGCCGAGGTCGTCCTCGTGGCCCCGGAGCCGGGCGAAGAACGCCGGTAGTGCGGTCTCGTCCAGCGGGCACTCCTTGTCCTCGATCCAGGTGCTGCGGGGCGTGCCGAAGAGGTCGCCGCCGTAGACGTGGACGGCTCCCAGGTAGCTCTCGGTGCCGGCCTGCACCGAGTGGATCGTCTGCGGGCCGAGGATCCGGGCCTCGCCGGCGGCGACCGTGAAGTGGTCGACCGTCTCCAGCCCGCCGTCTTGCGTCCTGGCGAACAGCTCGTTGTGCTCCCGGCCCTGGTAGACGCCTATGACCGCCCACATCCGATGGTCGTGGGGGGCGACCGGCGCGGGCGTCGGGGGCACCACGCCGTGCAGCACGAGGATGTCCTCGCCCCGGTAGAGCGACTCGTACGTCGAGCGATCGCCGTCGCCCACCTTCCCCCGGAGGTATGGCTGGTGCAGGAACGTCTCCACCACTTCGGCGACGTCGCTGCTCGGCGTAGCACCGCGCGCCGCCTCCCGGCAGGCGCCGATGAGGTCGGCCAGCTCCATCTGCCCTCCTTCCGCCTCGTGTCGTGGTTACTCCCTGAGGGAGTATCCAAAGATGTAACTCCCTC
>DATBGF010000039.1:0-7371 GCA_036558145.1 Acidimicrobiales bacterium | reverse complement strand
CCAGACCGTCATCACCATCACCGACGCGTCCGGCAACGTCACCGCCTGCTGCGTGATGGTGGCGGCCAGTCCCGCCCAGCGCGAGCGCGGCCTCATGGAGGTCACCGAGCTCAACGGCTACCGGGGGATGCTGTTCGTGTGGGATGCCGACACCGGCGGCGGCTTCTGGATGCGCAACACCCCGACACCGCTGTCGATCGCCTGGTACGCGGCGGACGGCTCGTTCGTGTCCTCGGCCGAGATGGCCCCGTGCGAGGACTCGGACCTCTGCCCGACCTACTACCCCGAGGGCGACTACCGCTTCGCGCTGGAGACGTTCCAGGGCGACCTGGCCACCATGGGCGCGGGCCCGGGCAGCACGCTCACGGTCGGGGGCGACTGCCCGCAGGCCTGAGTGGCTCAGCCGGCGGCGCGCCGGCCGACCTCGGCCTCGGAGACGATCTTGGCGATGCGGCTCGCCCGCGTCTGCGGCCGCCCGGCGCTGATGACCCACCACAGCATCTGCTTGCGGGCCGACGGCGGGAAGCCGTCCCACGCGGTCCGGGCCCGGTGTGACCCGGCCAGAGCGGCCGCCAGGTCGTCGGGCTCGACCAGGTCCTCGACCGCGTCGTAGATCGTCCACGACCCGCTGGCCTTGGCCGCCTCGACCACCCGCCGGCCCGCCGCGGTCATCCGCCCCTGCGCCTCCATGGCCTCGACCCGCCGCCGGTTCAGCCGTGTCCAACCGCTCTTCGGCTTGCGCGGCGTCATGAGCTGCAGGCCCCGATCGTCGTCGAGGATGTTCACCGTCGAGTCGATCCAGCCGAAGCAGATCGCCTCCTCGACGAGGTCCTCGTAGGGAACCGGCTCCCGCCCGCTGCCCTTCCGCCACGAGGCGACCCACACACCCCGGCCGCCATGGTGCGCCTCCAACCAGGCCCGCCAAGCCCCCAGGTCCTGCGGATGGTAAACGGGAAGATCGAACTTCCAGGTCGCCGGATGCTCCGATGCCGTCGGAGGAACCTGCATCACTCTCCTTGGTTGAGCCGGGCACCCCGGGCGGCTGGTCGACTATGTGCGGTCGGGCAAGCTCCTACAGCTCGCGACCCTCCACCAGAGTGGCACCCCAGCCGTCCGCCATGTCTGGCACCGCCCGACGTTCGGACCTGATCGGCCGTACTTCATCTCTCGCCACGACCGTGCCCACTCGGTCAACCTGCGGAACAATCCGACGTGGCCGGTGGGATCGTTGCGATCCCTCTCGACGGGCTCGGTCAGCCCGTGCGGGGCGTGACCTTCACCGGGACGGCTTCCCGTGGCCTAAGTGTCACACCCCCGCGGCATCATCGGGGATGTGAGGAAATCCGCCGCGGCCCGCTACAGTTCCCGGGTCCATATTCGCCCTGCTCCGCACACGCGGGGCCCCGGCTCGAGGGTCGGGTCCGAAGGGAGGTGCGCTCGCCATGCGAGCCTATGAACTCATGGTCATCATCGACGCCGAGCTCGACGACGAGGTGATCGACGCCACCGTCAAGCGCATCGCCGACATGCTCGGCCAGCGGGGGGCCACGGTGCGCAGCGAAGATCGCTGGGGCCGTCGCCGCTTCGCATACGAGATCAACCACAAGCACGAGGGCTACTACGTGGTCTTCGAGTTCGTGGGAGGCAGCGACCTCGACACGCTCGAGCGGGCGCTGCGACTCGCGGACGAGACCGTCCGCCACAAGGTCGTGCGCCTGCCCGACCGCGAGGCCGCCCGCCGCGGCCTCCTCGAGCAGGCTGCCAAGTAGGAGGCAGCAAGCATGTCGTCCAACGTCACCATCGTCGGGAACCTGACCCGCGATCCAGAGCTGCGCTTCACCCCGGCCGGAGCGCCCGTGACCACCTTCGGGGTCGCGGTCAACCGCCGGTGGCAGAACCGCGACAACCAGCAGTGGGAGGAGAGCACCTCCTTCTTCAACGTCACCTGCTGGCGTGACCTCGCCCAGAACGTGTCCGAGTCGCTGGAGAAGGGCGCACGCGTCGTCGTGACCGGCCGCCTCGAGCAGCGCTCGTGGGAGACCAACGACGGCGAGCGCCGCTCCGTCGTCGAGATCGTGGCCGACGAGGTCGGCCCCAGCCTGCGCTGGGCCACCGCCGAGGTCAGCCGCAGCGACCGCCGTGACGGCGGCGACGGCTGGAGCGGAGGGGGCGGCGGCAGTGGCCGCGCCGTCTCCAACGAGCCGGCGGCGCCCGCTTACGACCCCTCCGAGGAGCCCTTCTGATGCCCGCCAAGTCCCGGTCCAAGAACAAGGACAACGCCCGCAGGGCGAAGAAGAAGACCAGCCTGCTCATCACCGAGGGCGTCGAGTACGTCGATTGGAAGGACGTGAACCTGCTGCGCCGGTTCATGTCCGACCGCTCCAAGGTGCGGGCCCGCCGGGTCACCGGCAACAACGCCCAGCAGCAGGCCGACGTGGCCAAGGCGATCAAGAACGCCCGCGAGATGGCCCTGCTCCCCTACGTCACGCGCATCACCCAGCAGCGTGGCGGCCGCGGGGATCGTGGCGACCGCGGCGATCGCGGTGATCGCGGGGATCGGGGCGATCGTGGCGACCGCGGGGATCGTGGTCCCCGGGGCGAGCGTGGTCCCCGTGACGAGCGCGGTCCCCGCGAGGACGGTGCCGCCGCTCCCGAGGAGACGACGCTGGTCGAGGCCGGCGGCGGCGAGGACAGCAACGGCGGTGAGGAGTGATGAAGGTCATCCTTCGCAGCGACGTGTCCGCCCTCGGCAAGCGGGGCGACATCCTCGACGTGTCCGACGGCTACGCCCGGAACTACCTGGTCCCCAAGGGCCTCGCCATGAAGGCGTCGGTCGGGGCCGAGGCGCAGGCCGCGAGCATGCGCCGCGCCCGCGACCTGCGCGACGCGCAGGACCGGGCGGCGGCCGAGGCGCTCGCCACGACCCTCGTCCCCAAGGTCATCACCGTGGCCGCCCGGGCCGGGACCGAGGGCCGGCTGTTCGGCTCGGTCACGGCCACCGACATCGCCGCCGCGGTCGAGGCCCAGACCAACGTGGTCATCGACCGCCGCAAGATCGTGCTCGCCGAGCCGATCAAGACCCTCGGCACCCACACGGTGCCGGTCAAGCTGCACGCGGACGTCGAGTTCCCGGTCACGCTCGACGTCGTCGCTGAGTGAATGTGGGGATCGGGCGGGTCGGTGTCGGGCCCGCCCGATCCTTCCACAGGTCGTCCATCCACAGCGCGTCCACAGGCTGCGGACCAGGATCGACCGCTGAGAGACGTATCCGCTGTCCCAGCGCCACTGTCGGTGGCGGCGCGCGGGGTGTTTCCCCAGGCTGTGAGGCGTAGTCCACAGCGTTTCCCCCGCGTTGTTCCCCTTACTCCTCACAGGATCCGCCTGCGAGGGTGAACCCGCCATGGCCGACGACTCTTCTCCCCCTGCTCGTCGTCCCGCCGCCCGGGGCGGGCGCGTCCCTCCGCACGACCTCCATGCGGAGGAGTCGCTCCTCGGAGCGATGATGCTCGAGGCCGAGGCGATCGCCACGGCCGCCGGGGTGCTGCGGGCCGACGACTTCTACAAGCCGGCGCACGCCCACATCTTCGATGCCGTCCACGCGCTGTACGCCTCGGGCCAGCCGGTCGATCCCGTGACCGTGGCCGACGAGCTCCGGCGCAACGGGCTGCTGGAGACGGTCGGCGGCCACCAGGTGCTGGTCGACATCATGGCCTCGACCCCGGCGACCACCAACGCCTCCGGCTACGCGCGCATCGTCGAGGAGCACGCGCTCCTGCGCCGGCTCATCGGCGTGGCCGGCGAGATCGCCGAGATCGGCTACGGCATGCCCGAGGACATCGCCAAGGCGCTCGACCGGGCCGAGTCGATGGTCTACGACGTGAACCAGCGGCGGGTGACCGACTCCACCTCCAAGATCGAGGACCTGCTGGGCCTGAACCTCGACCGGCTGGAGCACCTCTACGGCCGCGGCGACGCCATCACCGGCGTCCCCACCGGTTACGTCGACCTCGACGAGTTGCTGTCCGGCCTGCAGCCGAGCACCCTGGTCGTCGTGGGGGCGCGGCCATCGATGGGGAAGTGCGTCGCGGGCGACACGCTGGTGGTCGACCCCGCGACGGGCGACCTGCGCACCGCGGCCGAGCTGCACCGGGCCGGAACCCTGGGCGAGGACGTGTCGGTCCTCACCCTCGACGGCGCCCGCGTGGTCGAGACGCGCCCGAGCGCCTTCGTCGACGACGGGATCAAACCGGTGTTCCGGGTCCGCACCCGCTCGGGCCGCGAGATCCGCACGACGGCCAGCCACCCGTTCCTCACGCCCGAGGGCTGGCAGCCGCTGGCCGACCTCGCCCCCGGGCGGGTGGTGGGGGTGCCCGCGGCCATCCCGGTGTTCGGCACGCGTGACCTGCCGGCCGACGAGGTCGTGCTGCTCGCGCACCTGGTCATGGCCCCGGGCGAGGACGAGGGCTGCCCCAAGCTCTGGACCGAGAACCGCGAGGTGGCGGCCGACCTCGAGTACCGGGGGGCGCGCTTCCGGATCGGGGTGGCCGACCGCAAGCTGCCGGACGGCGGCCGCACCTGGGACGTGACCGCCTCGCCCGAGCTGATCGCGCTCGCCCGCCGCCATGACGTCGCCCCCGCGCTGGAGGCCCGGCGGGTGCCCGGCGCCGTGTTCCGCCTGCCCCGCGAGCTGCTGGCCCGGTTCCTCAACCGGGCGCTCGGCGTGGGCGCGTCGCTGTGGCGCCCCCAGCACGGCGAGCCCGGGCGGCTCGTGGTCGGCACCCGCAGCGTGGGCCTCGCCCACGACCTCCAGCACCTGCTGTTGCGCTTCGGCGTGGCCGCGCGGGTGAACCAGGCGGTCGTGGCGCTCGACCAGACGACGTGGCTGGCGCACGACCTGGTGGTGGACGAGCCCGACCAGCTCATGGCGCTCGCCACCCACATCGGCCTGCTGGGCCACGAGGCCGAGCTGGGCGCGATCGTCGCCCACGCCCGCATGGTGAGCGAGAGCGCCGCCCGCTCCACCGGTACGGTCGACGCCTCGCTCTCCGTGGACCCCCGGCCGGCCGACGCTTCGCTCGCTTTGGACCCCCGGCCGGCCGACGCTGGGCGTCCTGGGGGGTCCCGGTCGGCCGAAGCCGGGCGTTCCGGAGGATCAGGGCAGGCCGACGCCGGGCGTCCCGGGGGGTCAGAGGCCGCCGACGCCGGGCGTCCCGGGGGGTCAGAGGCCGCCGATGCCGGGCGTTCCGGGGTGTCAGAGGCCGCCGACGCCGGGAGTTCCGGGAGCGCCACGTCCGAGCCGGGGCGGGCCGCCTCCGGCGAGGGACTGGACCTGCCGGGGGCGGAGGGGCCGGAGAGCCACGTGCTGTGGGACGAGATCGTGGCCGTCGAGCACGAGGGCGACGAGCAGGTCTACGACCTCACCATCCCGGACACCCACAACTTCGTGGCGGCCGACGTGTTCGTCCACAACACCTCGTTCGCGCTCGGCATGGGGGCCCACGCCGCGCTGCACGCCAACCGGCCGGTGCTGCTGTTCAGCCTGGAGATGGGGGCGCTGGAGCTGTCCCAGCGCCTGCTGTGCGGCGAGGCCCGCATCGACTCGGCCCGGGTCCGCACCGGGCGCCTCAGCGAGGACGACTGGAGCCGGATCAGCCAGGCCATCGGCCGGCTGGCCGCCGCGCCCATCTGGATCGACGACAACCCCAACCTGACCGTGATGGAGATCCGGGCCAAGGCCCGCCGCCTGCGCAGCCAGGTGGGCGACCTGGGCATGGTGGTGGTCGACTACCTCCAGCTCATGACGGGCCGGTCGTCGGCCGAGAACCGCCAGGTCGAGGTGTCCGAGATCAGCCGGGGCCTGAAGATCCTGGCCCGTGAGCTGGAGTGCCCCGTTGTGGCCCTGTCCCAGCTGTCCCGCCAGTTGGAGCTGCGGGCCGACAAGCGGCCGATGCTGGCGGACCTGCGCGAGTCGGGCTGCCTGACCGGCGACGCCCGGGTGCTGCGAGCCGACACCGGGGCCGAGGTCGCGATCGCCGACCTGGCGGCCGGCGGCGAGCGGGACATCCCGGTGTGGTCGCTCGACATCGACCTGCGGCTGGTGCCGGCCACGATGACCCGGGCCTTCCCCACCGGCGTCAAGGAGTGCTACGCGCTGCGGCTGGCCTCGGGCCGGCAGGTCACCGCCAGCGCCAACCACCCGTTCCTGACCGTGGGCGGCTGGCTGCGCCTCGACGAGCTCGCTCCCGGCAGCCGCATCGCCGTGCCCCGGGTCCTGCCCGCCCCCAAGGAGGCGGGCGTGCTGCCCGACGCCCAGGTGGCGCTGCTGGCCGAGGTGCTGCCCGGCGGGCGTGACCGCTACGTCCCCGCGCCGGTCTTCGCGCTGGGCGACGACCAGGTGGCCGCGTTCGTGGACCGCATCTGGGCGCAGGGCGGGGGCGACGACGGCACGACCCGCTGGTTCGACACCCCCGGGAGGCGCCTCCTGGACGACCTGCGCCTCCTGCTGCTGCGCCTGGGCGAGGCCTGCACCATCGAGCCGACCGCCACGGGCTACCGCCTCACCGTGACACCCCCCGGCACCGCTCCCGACCGGGTGCCGGCCGAGGTCTGGCGCCGGGTCCGGGCCCGGGCCGCGGCCCGCGGCATCCCGCCCATCCGCCTCACGGCCGGCGACGCAGCGGGCCCGGGGCTGTTCGAGACGGACCCGGACCGGGCCGTCCTGGCGCGGCTGGCCGAGGTGATCGACGACGACGTGGTCCGGGCGCTCGCCAGCTCCGACGTCGCCTGGGACACCGTGACCGCCATCGAGCCCCGGGGCCGCCAGGTCGTCTACGACGCCACGGTCGAGTCGACCCACAACTTCGTGGCCAACGGCATCACGGTCGAGAACAGCATCGAGCAGGACGCCGACGTCGTCATGTTCATCTACCGCGACGACGTCTACCACCAGGACTCGCCCGACCGGGGCCAGGCCGAGATCCTCGTGTCCAAGCACCGCAACGGCCCGACCGGCGTGTGCCGCCTGGCGTTCCTCGAGCAGTTCACCCGCTTCGCCAACATGGCCAAGGTCGACTAGCGCCCCTGCAGGCCGAACAAGCCAACCTCCGAGTCGAGCAAGTCAGAATGGTGCTCGGTGAGGATCGGCGTTTGCTCCGACGTGCACGGCCGCCATGACCGGCTCCTGGCTGTGCTGGGCGCCATGGCGGCCGCCGGGGTCGACGAACGCTGGTGCCTCGGTGATCTGGTCGGAGGCGAGCCGGTCACCGCCGAGCTGCTGGGCGCGGCTCGTCAGCTCGACCTGCTGATCGCCGGAAACCACGACGCCTGGGCACTCGGACCTGACCAGGTCGTCGCCCGCGGACGCGACGTGTA
>DATBGF010000038.1:0-2927 GCA_036558145.1 Acidimicrobiales bacterium | reverse complement strand
GGAGCTGCCGGAGTCGGAGACGGCGACGGAGCCGGGGTTGGAGACGGAGCGGGGGTCGGAGACGGAGACGGAGCGGGGGTTGCGGCGGGCGCGGGGGCGGGGGTCGGGGTAGGAGCGGGGGCTGAGGTGGCTGACGGGGCGGTCGGGAGGTCGAGGATCCAGCCGGGCTCGATGAGGCTCTCCGTGACCCACGCGCCGCCGTCGGCTTGCATGCGGCCGCGGTTGGCGTCGTAGAGCTCGCGCCAGCGCTTGCCGTCGCCCAGGTGGGTCTCCGCGAGGCTCCAGGGGTTGTCGTCCGGTTGGACGATGATCTGGCCTGGGCCTACGGCCACTGCTACCGGGCCGGCGGCGGGGACCGCCGGGAGCGTTAGCTCCCATCCGGGGAGGATCATCTCCGGGATCTCCCACGAGCGGCCGTCGGGCTGGGGCAGGCTGCGGTTGAGCTCCCAGATCTCGGTCCAGCGGGCTCCGTCGCCCAGGTGCTCCACTGCCAGCGACCACGGCGAGTCGCCCGGGCGCACCGTGATCGTGGCGCCGGGGGCGGGTGTGGGGGCGGCCGGAGCACCCGGAAAACCCGAGTTCGACAACGCACCGGAGGCACCGGAGGCGCCCGAAGCCACAGAAACGGACCCGGCCGCCGTGCCGCCGGCGCCGGATCGGGTCGACGCCGACGTGTCCCCTCGGGGGGCCGGGGCCGTAGCCGAGGCGGCAACGACCGGGGCCGGGCTGGCACTGGCGCCGGCCGGGCGCACCGGCGGCACGTGGAAGGAGCCCGCGAGGGGGCCCAGCCAGCCCACCGTCATGGCCACGGTCGCCACCAGGTGGCGGGCGAGGCGCTGGAGCGGGCCGAACGCGGTCACCCGGGTGGCTTCCCGGCCGCGGGCCTCGGCCGCGACCTCGGCGACGAGGCAGCCGACGAACACCGCCCACGCCACCCACAGCGCCACGGTGAAGGCGCCGATGATCGCCGAGTCCGACGCCACCGTGCCCGGCAGGTCGCGCACCTGATCCCAGGACGGCATGCCGGTGATGGGCCAGTCGCCCCAGTGCAGGAGCGCCCACGGCACGCCTACCACCAGGGCCAGCAGGGCCAGCGCGGCAGCCAACCCTCGCAGCCAGCGGGCCGCCGCCATGCTCACGGTCGGAGAGGTCATGGGGCACGCTCCTGGGTGACACGGCTGGTGGCGGTGGCATCGAGCGTGACGCCACCCGGCAGCATGAGGAAGTCGACGTGGCGGACGGCGGTCACGGTGACCTCGCGGTCGGCGACGCTCACCGTGCCGTCGACGCCGTGCTCGGACAGGTACGTCGATGCCGCCAGCGAAGCCTGGGCCTCGTCGAGGCGGACCTCGCCGGACACCGCGGCCGACGCGTCCAGCTCCTGCGCGCCGGCTCGGGCGGCGGCCGCGGCGATCCCGAAGCAGTCGGACTGGGCCCGCTGGGCCCGGCCGCCGTCGAGCACCAGGCCGATCACGGACGTCATGCCCATCGAGACGCCGAGGACGAACAGCGTCACGTAGCCCGCGTCGCGACGCAGCCGCCTCACGGCACGACCCCCTCACGGTGGCGGTCGATGACCTCCGTGGCGGTGGCGCTCACCGTGGCCGTCCCCGGCACCGGCAGCAGCGCGAGCTCGGACAGGTCGACCTGGCAGGTGACGGTCACCGTCACCTCGCCGTCGCCCACGACGGGGGTGAAGTCCATGGACCGGCACATGGCCGATCCGACGCGCACAGTGACGCCCGCATCGTCCTCGGCCACGCCCAATGCCAGGGTGGGATCCCGGGCGATCGAGATGGTCCGGGCCGCGTGCCGGGCCGCCGACTCGACGGCGGCATGGCCGGAGTTCATCCGGCCCGCATAGACCAGCAGCAGGATGCACGGCACGAAGAAGCACACGGCCATCACGCTGATGTCCAGCGCCCCCTCGCCCCGGTCGTCGCGGCGCAGCCTCATCCGACCACCCGCTCCACCGGGGCCGTGACCGTCACCCTGATCGGCGGGTCGATGAACCCGACGATCGACACCGCCTGGCCGCTGACCACAGCGGTGACGCTGGTGCTCGTCCGGGTCACCGTCACCGACGACTCACGGAACCCGCCCACCTGGGCCAGGTACTGGTTGGCGGTGGCCTCCCCCAGCGCGGAGCTGCCCGACTCGACCCGGGCGGCGTCGACCGCGTGCTGGGCGGCGGCGGCCGCCACCTCCCGCCCGTAGAACCAGAGGCCGAACTGCAGCGCGACGAACAGCAGCAGGATGACCAGCAGGAAGATCGCCGTGTTGGCGGCGATCTCACCACGGTCGTCCCGCCGCAGGCGTCGCGGTGCCGTGCGGCCCACGGGCTCAGAACCCGAAGTCGAAGGAGTTCGCGGCGCCAGTCGCCTTGGTGAGCACGATGGCGCCCACGGCCACCGCCACCACCAGCATCAGTCCGGCCCAAGCGACGCTGGAGTTGATCTCGCCACGGTCGTCTCTGGCGGCGTCGGCCAGGCGCCCGGTCAGGGCCTGGATTGTGGCCACCACGTACAGGATCGGAGTCATGGTCGTCCTCGATTCGGTCGGTCGGGTCAGAAAGCGGACCCGAGAGCGGCTAGAGCGGGGTACATCAGGAACACCAGGAAGCCGGCAGCGATGGCCACGGCCGGCAAGCCCATCTGGGCGGTGGCCCGCTGGGTGGCCTGCTCGGCGTCGGCGCCGATGCGGTTGCTGATCGTGCGGGCCTTGGTCGAGATCGTCTCGCGCACGGCGGCACCGTCCTC
Source organism: Acidimicrobiales bacterium (assembly GCA_036558145.1). Taxonomy (GTDB): domain Bacteria; phylum Actinomycetota; class Acidimicrobiia; order Acidimicrobiales; family VFJN01; genus ZC4RG19. The sequence goes on along the minus strand of DATBGF010000038.1, from coordinate 168 downwards.
ACCCGCCATCGTGATGGTGGACGCGAGCTGGGACAGGTCGGGGACGCCCAGGTCGGCACCGAGCCGGCCGAGGGAGTCCCACGGCGTCTCGCCCCGGACGTAGCCGGCGTTGAGCGCCGCGCGCAGCTCGGTGAAGGCCCAGCCTTCGCCGGCCGCGGCCGCGGTGGT
>DATBGF010000037.1:0-7648 GCA_036558145.1 Acidimicrobiales bacterium | reverse complement strand
GCGTGTTCCAGACCAACGAGACGGGTAGAGGGCGGCGTCTGATGGCGGATGAGACGGTCGATCCGATCCCGACCTTGCGTCCGATCGAGCCGGCGTCCGACGTGCGGATACTGGGCTTCGACCTGGGGCCGGTGGCGCAGGTCGTGCTGGACGTGGGCGGGATCCTGGTGGCCGCCAACCAGCACGCCCGCACCCTGTTCGGGCTGACGCCGCGGGAGATCGGCCGGCCCGTCCAGGACCTGGAGATCTCCTACCGGCCGCTGGAGCTGCGCTCCCGGCTGGACACGGTCTACGCCGACCGCCACGCGGTGTGGGTGCGCGGGGTCGAGTGGCGCCTGGGGTCGGAGATCGCCTGGTTCGACGTGCTGTTCCACCCGGTCACCAACGGGGCCGGCGCGCTGGAGGGCACGAGCGTGTCGTTCGTGGACGTCACGGCCACGCGCCGGCTGCAGGACGAGCTGCAACGCTCCAAGGCCGACCTGGAGTCGGCCTACGAGGAGCTGCAGTCGGCCGTCGAGGAGCTGGAGACCACGAACGAGGAGCTCCAGTCCACCAACGAGGAGCTGGAGACGACCAACGAGGAGCTCCAGTCCACCAACGAGGAGCTGGAGACGACCAACGAGGAGCTCCAGTCCACCAACGAGGAGCTGGAGACCACCAACGAGGAGCTCCAGTCCACCAACGAGGAGCTGGAGACCACCAACGACGAGCTGCGCCAGCGCACCGGCGACCTCGACGAGGTGAACGCCTTCCTGGAATCGATCCTGACGAGCCTCGACTCCGCGGTCGTGGTGGTCGACCGCGACGTGCGGATCCAGGTGTGGAACCGCCACGCCCACGACCTGTGGGGTCTGCGCTACGACGAGGTCGAGGGCGAGCACCTCATGAACCTCGACATCGGCCTGCCGCTGGAGCACCTGCGCCAGCCGGTCCGCTCGTGCCTGACCGGCGAGGAGGAGAACCAGTCGCTGGTGGTGCCGGCCGTGAACCGGCGGGGCCGGGCCATCGACTGCGAGGTGCGGGTGACACCGCTGCTGCGGGGCGATCAGAGCTCGGACGGTGACTCGGTCGTCGGCGTCATCCTGCTCATGGACGCCCGCGACGGCACCGCGGGCCCGTCGCCGCCCGAGCCCTAGGCCTTGGCTCCCCGGCCTCCGGGGGAGAGGGTGCGCCACGGGGCGGGGTCGGCCCGGGGGTCGTAGGCGGCGTCGGTGCGCTTGGCGACCAGCTTGCCCACCGCGGCTCCGGCCGCGGCCGCCAGCACCGCGGGGATGTCCTCGGTGATGGCCGACGGTGTCGTCCAGGACGGTCCCTCCAGGGCCAGGGCCTCCAGCCGGCGGCGGCGCTCGTGCCACGGCTCGGCGGTCGTGGGGTGGCCGTCCTGCCACAGCAGGTCGAACGCCACGAAGGACACGGGCTCGTCGCGGGCCAGGCGCCGCCGGGTCGAGTCGGACCCTGCGGCCAACCGCCGCTCCAGGCGGGCCCGGCCGTCGCTCCCGGCGTACATCACCCCGTCGAGCGCCACCTCCGTCGCGCCCAGCGCCCGGCCGACCGTGCGCACCTCGGGGAACATGGGCGTCACCAGGTCCCGCCCCTGGGCCAGCAGGTCGACGACGCCCTCACTGGAGACCAGCACGCAGCGCAGGCCGGGCCAGTGGCTCTCGATCGCCCAGCCCTGGGCGCGGCCCCGCGGCGCGGGCCCGGGCGGGGGCTGGATCAGCCCGTAGCGCTCGGGCGGGTGGCGCCGGTCGGGGTCGGCCGGCGGGTCCATCCGGTGGATCATCCAGTTGCGGCCGTCGGTCTGGAACAGGGCGTAGCGCCCCTGGGAGCGGCGGCCGTCGAGGACGACGGTGAGCTTGTTGTCGGTGAGCTTCTCGGGGACGTAGGTGCCCTCGTCCCACACGAACATCATCCCCGCGCCGTAGTTGCCGTCGGGGATGTGGCCCTCGAACGTCAGGTACTGGAGCGGGTGGTCCTCGGTGTGGACGGCGAGGTGGTTGCGGCCCGGGTCCCAGGGCAGGCCCCGGGGCAGCGCCCAGGACAGCAGCACGCCGTCGTGCTCCAGGCGCAGGTCCCAGTGGAGGCGGGTGGCGTCGTGCTGCTGGATGACGAAGCGCCGCTGCTGGCCTCCGCTGAGCGCCGGGTCGAGCAGGCTCTCGGTGGACTCGGGATGGCCGGTGTCCTCGGCCGGGTCGAGGATGTCGCCGCGGGGCTCGGGGGTGACGCCGAAGTCCCGCTTGCGGTCGTACTCGCGCAGCGGGCGCGCCACCGGCGGCGACCTCTCAGGTCCCGAGCCGAGCCTTCAGCTCGGACTCGTAGAAGTGGAAGAAGCCCTCCTGGTCCGGCCCGATCTGGGTGATCGCCACCTCGTCGAAGCCCGCGTCGACGTAGCTGCGGAACTCGGCCTCGTACCGCTCGGGGTCGGGCCCGCAGGGTGTTCCCTTGGTCGCCTGGTCCTCGGTCACGATCTCGGCCGCCTGCTCGAAGTGGGTGGGCGTGGGCAGGTCCTGGTGGAGCTGGCCGGGGATGCCGCTGGTCGGCCAGAGCTCATGGGCCAGCTTACGGGCCTCGGCCTCGTCCGGGCCCCAGCACACCTTGAACGACCCGCAGGCCGGCCCCCGGCCGCCCTGGTCGCGGTACTGGGTGAGCTGGTCGCCGTCGGCGCTGGTCGTGACCCAGCCGTCGCCGTGCTCGGACGCCACCCTCAGGGCCTTGGGCCCGAAGGCGGACACCAGCACGGGGATCTCCGCCCCGGGCGCGGTGTAGATGCGGGCGCTCTCGACCGTGTAGTGCATCCCCCGGTGGGTGACCGTCTCGCCGGTCCACAGCCGGCGCATGACGTGGATGGCCTCGGCCAGCATGGCGAGGCGCATGTCGGCGGGCGGCCAGCGATCCCCGAGGATGTGCTCGTTGAGCGCCTCGCCGGTCCCGACCCCGAGCCGGAAGCGGCCGTCGGGGAGCAGGTTGGCGCTGGTGGCCGCGGCCTGCGCCACGATCGCCGGATGGATCCGGATGAGCGGGCAGGTGACCCCGGTCGTCACCTTGAGCCCGGTGGTGGCGGCGATCCCCCCGATCACCGACCACACGAACGGCGACTGGCCCTGGGCGTCGATCCAAGGATGGAAATGGTCCGAGATCCACACCGACCGGAACCCGGCCGCCTCCGCCCGCTGGGCGGTGGCGATAAGCGTCCGGGCGTCGTGCTCCTCGCTGGACAGGGCATACGCGAGCTCCACCATGAGTGGTCACGTACCCCACTCGGCGTCAGGGCAACCCGGGGGCGGATGGCTGTCACAACCGGCCGGGTTGTCCTGTCTTCTCTGGTGCAGGTAGTTCTGAACCCCAGGAGATGACGATGAGAGTGTTCGTGGCAGGAGCAACAGGAGCGATCGGGACGCAGCTGGTGCCGCGCCTGGTCGCCGCGGGTCACGAGGTGCACGGGATGACCCGGACCGAGTCGAAGCAGGCGATGCTCCGCCAGCTCGGCGCCACGCCGGTGGTCGCGGATGCCCTCGACCCCGACCAGGTCGCCGAGGCGGTGGGCCGGGCGCAGCCCGACGTGATCGTCCACCAGTTGACGTCGATCGGTGCGATCGACCCGCGCCACTTCGACCGGTCCTTCGCCCTGACCAACCGGCTGCGGATCGAGGGCACCGACCACCTGCTCTCGGCCGGGCAGGCGTCCGGCGTGCAGCGGTTCGTGGCCCAGAGCTACTGGGGCTCCTACGCCCGCACGGGCACCGGCCTCAAGACCGAGGAGGACCAGCTCGACCCCACGCCGCCCCGGGAGATGCGCAACAGTTGGGCGGCCATCCGCCACCTGGAGGAGGCGGTCCTCGGGGCCCGGTGGACCGACGGCATCGTGCTGCGCTACGGCGGCTTCTACGGGCCGGGCACCTCCATGGCGCCCGACGGCGGGGAGCAGATCGAGGCCATCCGCAAGCGCAAGGTCCCGGTCGTCGGCGACGGCGGCGCGGTGTGGTCCTTCATCCACGTGGCCGACGCCGCCGACGCCACGGTGGCGGCGGTCGAGCACGGCAGCCGCGGCATCTACAACGTCGTGGACGACGACCCCGCGCTGGTGGCCGAGTGGCTGCCGGCGCTGGCGCAGGACCTGGGGGCCCGCAAGCCGTTCCACGTGCCGCGCTTCGTCGCCCGGCTGCTGGCCGGTGAGGCCGGCGCGGTGATGATGACCGAGCTGCGCGGCGTGTCCAACGCCAAGGCCAAGCGCGAGCTGGGGTGGACGCCCGCCCATCCGAGCATGCGGAAGGAGTTCGCGGCATGACCCCCCGCGAGCAGCTGCTCGACGAGCTGCGGCCGGTGTCCTTCGGCATCGCCTACCGGATGCTCGGCAGCGTCTCCGAGGCCGAGGACGTCGTGCAGGAGGCGCTGCTGCGGGTGCACAAGGCGCTGGAGGCCGGCGAGGAGATCGCCTCGCCCCGGGCGTTCGTGGCCACCATCACCACCCGGCTGGCGATCAACGAGTTCCGCTCGGCCCGCGTGCGCCGCGAGCGCTACGTGGGCGAGTGGCTCCCGGAGCCGATCATCACCGACGGCCGCGACGATCCGGCCGGCCACGCCGAGACCGCCGACTCGCTGTCGCTGGCCATGCTCCGGCTGCTCGAGAGCCTCTCGCCCGAGCAGCGGGCCGTGCTGCTGCTCCACGACGTGTTCGGCTACGGCTACCCGGAGATCAGCGGGATCGTCGGCAAGACGGAGGACAACGTGCGCCAGCTCGCCTCCCGCGCCCGCCGCCACGTCGAGGAGGGCCGCCCCCGCTTCCAGACCAGCCGCGAGCAGCGCGACGAGCTGGCCGCCCGCTTCCTGGCGGCGGCCCAGCAGGGCGATCTCGCCGGCCTGGAGGCGTTCCTCGCCCACGATGTCGTGCTGACCGCCGACGGCGGCGGCAAGGTCCCGGCCCTCGGCCGCTCCCTGCGTGGGCGCACCTTCGTCGCCCGGGCCGTGGTCACCTGGGTCCGCCGAGCCGTCCAGCGCCCCGGCGTGTCCGTGCGCCCGGTCGAGGTCAACGGCGCCCCGGGAGCGATGTTCTTCGACGCCGACGAGCGCCTGGTCGGCGTTCTGGCCCTCGACATCACCGGCGGCCAGATCAAGGGCATCAACTCGGTGGTCAACCCCGACAAGCTCGCCCACCTCGGCCCGGTCGGCGACCTCCGGTCCCTGCTCGGCCCCCCGGGCTGAGCCCTAGGGCAGCAGCTCGAACGAGCCCGCGTGAGCGGGCCGTACCACCGTGAAGTGCCGGCGGTCGAGCGTGGCCACCGAACGCGCACCCAGGCGCTCGGCGGTGGCGACGACCGAGGCGTCGACCGTCCCGAGGGGCAGGTCCGAGTAGCGCGCGACCAGCTGGGCCATGCGCAGCCAGTCCGCAGCGGCCACCGGTTCCGCCAGGAGCGTCCCTGCCGCGAAGTCCCCGAGCAGCCGCACCTCCGGTTCGGCTCCCAGCCGGGTGGACACGAGGTAGGCGACCTCGGTCACGACGAGTGTCGGAACGACCAGCGGACCGGGGTGGCCGGCCAGGAGGTCGCGGCACGCGACATGGTTCCGGTCGTCGGCGTCGATCGTGGCGTAGAGCGGGCCCGCGTCGACGATCAGTGTGATGAGCCGAGCTCCGCCGCGAGGATCTCGTCGATCCGGTCCGACACGTCGGACAGGCCACTCCGGCCCGCACCGGCCGACAACAGCCGGCGCCGGCCCGGGCGGACGCCGAGATGCTCCTCGATCGCCTCCCGTACGAGCGAGGACACGGTCATGCCGCGCCGCTCCGCCTCGTGGCGCAGCCGGGCACCGACCTCGTCGGCCAGCTTCACGGTCGTGCGCACCATGTATGCCAGCATACCCGTCTGTCAGGCGGGTATCGGCTGAGCCCTACGGGGCGGTCTGGCCGGCCAGCTTGCGGTTCTTGAACTGGGCCTTGACGTAGTCGCGGTTCATGTAGGCGATGAAGTCGACCGAGATCTCCTTGGGGCAGGCCTCCTGGCATTCGCCGTGCATCGTGCACGAGCCGAAGTACTGCTCCATCGTGTCGACCATGGCCTGCGTGCGGCGGTAGCGCTCCGCCTGGCCCTGGGGCAGGAGGTTGAGGTGCTGCAGCTTGGCCGCCGTGAACAGCTGGGCCGCGCTGTTGGGGCACGCGGCTACGCAGGCGCCGCAGCCGATGCAGGCGGCCGCGTCCATGGCGGCGTCCGCCGCCTCCTTGGGGATCGGGATGAGGTTGCCGTCGGGCGCCGCGCCCGTGGGGGCGGTGATGTAGCCGCCGGACTCCATGATGCGGTCGAACGCCTGGCGGTCGACGATCAGGTCCCGCAGGACCGGGAAGGCCCGGGCCCGCCACGGCTCCACGAAGATCTCGTCGCCGTGGGCGAACTTGCGCATGTGGAGCTGGCAGGCGGCCGTGCCCTTCTGGGGGCCGTGGGCCTGGCCGTTGATCATCATCCCGCACGACCCGCAGATCCCCTCGCGGCAGTCGTGCTCGAACGCGATGGGCTCCTCGCCCTTGGCGATCAGCCGCTCGTTGACCGTGTCGAGCATCTCGAGGAAGGACATGTCGGGGCTGATGCCCTTGGCCTCCTCGACGTAGGTGACCATCTTGCCCTCGTGGCCGGGCGCCTGGCGCCAGACGTGGAGGGTGATGTCGATGGTCGGGTGCTGACCGTCGCCCTGGCCGTTGCCGTGGCCGTTGCCGTTGACACTCACTTGTACGACCTCTGGGTCAGCTTCACGTACTCGAACTCCAACGGCTCCGGGTGCATGGTCGGCTCGGTGCCCTTGCCGTTCCACTCCCAGGCCGCGGCGTAGGCGAAGCGGTCGTCGTCGCGCAGCGCCTCGCCCTCGTCGGTCTGGCTCTCCTCCCGGAAGTGGCCGCCGCACGACTCCTCGCGGTGCAGCGCGTCGCGCACCATCAGCTCGCCCAGCTCGAAGAAGTCGGCCACGCGGGTGGCCTTCTCCAGCGACTGGTTGAGGGCGCCGCCGCCGAGGACCCGGACGTCCTTCCAGAACTCCTCGCGCAGGGCGGGGATCTCGGTCATGGCCTTCTCCAGGCCCGCCCGGTTGCGGGCCATGCCGCAGTTCTCCCACATGATCTTGCCCAGCTCGCGGTGGAAGTGGTCGACCGAGCGGGTGCCGTTGATCGACAGCAGCCGGGCCACCGTGTCGCCCACCGACGTCTCGGCCTGGAAGAACGCCGGGTCGTCGGTCGGGACCGGGCGCTCGCCGAGCAGGCCGGCCAGGTAGTTGGCCAGCGTGTAGGGGATCACGAAGTAGCCGTCGGCCAGGCCCTGCATCAGCGCGCTCGCGCCGAGGCGGTTGGCGCCGTGATCCGAGAAGTTGGCCTCGCCGAGGACGTGCAGGCCGGGGATGGTGCTCATCAGGTTGTAGTCCACCCACAGGCCGCCCATGGTGTAGTGGATCGCCGGATAGATCCGCATCGGCACCTGGTACGGATTCTCGTCGGTGATCTTCGTGTACATGTCGAACAGGTTGCCGTACTTATCGCGGATGTAAGCCTCGCCGCGGGCGCGGATGGCGTCGGTGAAGCCCAGGTAGACGCCCCGGCCGCCCGGGCCGACGCCGCGGCCCTCGTCGCAGACCGCCTTGGCGGCGCGCGACGCCACGTCGCGCGGGACGAGGTTGC
>DATBGF010000036.1:0-8463 GCA_036558145.1 Acidimicrobiales bacterium | reverse complement strand
ACCCGCCAGGCGCGCGACATGGCCACCGGACGGTTGCCCGACGCGGTCCTCGACGTGCTCGAGAAGCCGCTCGGCCAGGACGTCGTCGTCCCCCACGTCACACCGGTGACGGTCGAGACCGGTGACGAGGTCGCCGACGTCGCCGACGCCCTCAACAAGGTGCAGTCGGCTGCGGTGACACTGGCCGTCGACCAGGCGCTGCTGCGCCGCAACGTGGCCGACGCCTTCGTCAACCTGGCCCGCCGCAACCAGAACCTGATCTCCCGCCAGCTCGACTTCATCACTGAGCTGGAGCGCAACGAGACCCGCACCGGGACCCTCGACAACCTGTTCCGCCTCGACCACCACGCCACCCGGATGCGCCGCAACGCCGAGTCGCTGCTCGTGCTGGCGGGCGTGGAAGCGGCGCGGAAGTGGGGCGAGCCGGTGAGCCTGCTCGACGTCGTGCGGGCGGCCGTGGGCGAGGTCGAGGACTTCCAGCGGGTGACCATCACGACGATGGACACGGCCATGGTGGTCGGCTCGGTGGCCTCGGACCTGGCCCACCTGATGGCCGAGCTGATCGAGAACGCGCTGCACTTCTCGCCGCCCGACCTGACGGTGGAGGTCAACGGCCGGATCCAGCCGGGGCACTACCTGCTGCTGGTCATCGACGAGGGCATGGGCATGGGGCGCGACGACCTCCGGGCGGCCAACGACCGGCTCCAGCACGGCACCGCGTTCACGGTGGCGCCGTCCCGCTACCTCGGCCACCACGTGGCCGGCAGCCTGGCCCGGCGCCACGGGATCACGGTGCACCTGCACAACACGCCGTGCTCGGGCATCACGGCGTCGGTGGAGATCCCCACGAGCCTGCTGGCCGGGTCCACGCTGGGCACGCCCGACGGCGCCCACGCCCAGGCCCTGCGGCCCGGCCGCCCCGCCGCCCTCCCCCCGGCTCCGGCCGCTCCGCCGGCCGTGGCCACCGCGGACGTCGATCCCTTCCCCTTGCCTGCGCCGGCGCCGGCCCCGACTCCCGCGGCTCCGCCCGTCGCGCCGCGGCCTGCGCACGCCGGCGGTCCCATCCCGGTGGGCCCGGCCGCGCTGTCCAGCGAGCCCATGCGCAAGCCCGCCATCTGGCCGGCCACCTCCGCTCCCGCCAACGGCGGCGGGACCAACGGCCGCGGCGCCAACGGCGGCGGCACCAACGGGGACGCCTCGCACCCGCCGGCCGAGGTCGAGACGGTCGACCTGGCGTCACGCGGGTCGAACGGCAAGGACACCGGCTCGGCACCGCCGCTGGCGCAGAGGGTGCCGGGAGCGCAGGCGCCCCGGACCGAGGTGCACGGCCTGCGCCGGGCCTCGGGCGGGGTGGCGGTGGCCCCGGACCAGCCGCTCGGCGACATGTACCAGCAGCTCAGCCAGTATGCCGACGGCATCGAGCGGGGCCGGCACCACGAGGACGAGCCGGACTCAGACCAGTAGCAGGGTCTTGCCCAGGGTGGCGCGGGCCTCGATGGCGGCGTGGGCGGAGGCCGCGTCGGCCAGCGCGTAGGTCTGGCCGACGGTCGGGCGGAGCTCGCCCGCGGCGGCCAGGGCGAAGGCCTGCTCGACCAGGCGGTACATGCCGGCAGGGCCTCCGCCCACGTCCGCCAGCGGGATGACCGTGATCCGCCGCTCGGCTACTGCCGCGCCGTCCATCGCGGCGAAGCGGCCGCTGGCGGCGCCGTGGGGGAGGTAGCGGCCACCGGGGCGGATCCGGGCGACGAGCGCGGGGCCGACGTCGCCGCCGACGCCGTCGAACGCGACGTCGAGGCCGCCGGGGGCGGCCGCGTCGATCCGGTCGGGCCAGCCTTCGGCCCGGTAGTCGACCGTGGCCGTCGCGCCCAGAGCGCGGGCATGGTCCCGCTTGCGCTCGTCGCCCGCCAGGGCGACCACGTCGGCGCCGGCCCGGCGGGCCAGTTGCACCAGGAGCCCGCCCACGCCTCCGCCCGCGGCCGTCACGACCACGGTCTGGCCCGCTGCGACCTCGGCGGCCTGGATCAACGCCAGCGCGGTGCGCCCGTCGGCCAGCAGCGCCACGCCGTCGGCCACCGCCAGGCCCGGGGGCACCCGGTGCAGGTCGTCCGCCGCAGCCAGCGCCCGGGTGGCGTAGCCGCCCCGGCCCCCGGTGGCCGTGACCACCTCGGCGCCCCGCCAGGCGGGGTCGACGCCGTCCCCCAGCGCGGCGACGGTCCCCCCGACCCCGTTGCCCAGCACCACCGGGAAGGCCGAGGCGGGCAGGCCGGGGAACGTCCCCGCCCGCATCTGGGTGTCCACGAACGTGATGGCGGCGACGGCCACGTCCACCACGACCTGGCCGGGGCCGGGCTCGGGGTCGGGACGCTCGACGGCGGAAAGCACCTGCGGCGGGCCGGGCTGCTCGGCGAGGATGACGATCATGCGCGGGACCGTAAGTGCTCAAGGCGACTTGAGGTCAAGCCCCGATCCCGCCCCCAACCGGGTGACGCCCACGGGCGAGATCGTCGCCATCGGCCAGCGGGGCCTGTTCATGGGCAACCGGGGCTCCATCCACCGCCAGGCCCGGGAGATCGCCCGGCCGTGGCAGGTGCGGCGCTGGATCACCTGCGTGCTCGAGTACAAGGGCTGGGTGGCGCCGAAGTGGCTGCCCGGACGCTGGACGCCCCTCTTCTTCTGGGACGAGGCCGTGGCCCTGGCCGCGGGCCACCGTCCCTGCGCGCTGTGCCGCCACGCCGACTACGTCCGCTGGCTGGACGGCTGGGAGGCGGCCTTCGGCGACCGGCCGCGCGCCGATCCCATGGATCTGGTCATGCACGAGGCCCGGGTCACGGAGCAGCGGCGCCAGCGCCGGCACACCCGCCCGTGGCCCGATCTGCCGGCCGGCACGTTCGTGGCGCTGGACGATGGTGAGGTCCCCGCGCTGGTCCTCGCCGACCGGCTCGTGGTGTGGTCGGCCGAGGGCTACGGCCCCGCCCGGGACCGGCCGGACCGGGGCTCGGCGACGGTCCTCACCCCGGCGCCGACCGTCGCGGTGCTGGCCCAGGGCTACCGGCCGGTCCTGCACCCGAGCGCGTGACAGGATGACGGCCGTGGGGCGCTTCGACGGCAAGGTGGTCATCGTCACGGGCTCGTCCAGCGGCATCGGGGAGGCGGCCGCCCGCGCCTTCGATGCCGAGGGGGCGCAGGTCGTGGTCAACTCGTCCTCCTCGGTGGAGGCCGGCGAGAAGGTGGCGGCCTCCCTGGCCCAGGGGACCTACCTCCAGGCCGATGTGTCCGACGCCGGCGACGCCGAGCGGCTCATCGCCACCACGGTCGAGCGCCTCGGCCGGCTCGACGTCCTGGTCAACAACGCCGGCGTCACCAAGGTGATCGCCCACGCCGACCTCGACGCGGTCACGGACGAGGTGTTCCGGCGCATCCTCGAGGTCAACCTGCTGGGCACGTTCCGCCTCATCCGGCTGGCCATGCCCCACCTGCAGGCCGGCGGCGACGGCAGCGTCGTCAACGTGACCTCGGTCGCGGGCCTGCGCCCGACCGGCAGCTCGGTGCCCTACGCGGTGTCCAAGGCCGCGCTCAACCACCTCACGGTCCTGCTGGCCAACGTGGCCGGCCCCTCGGTGCGGGTGAACGCCGTGGCCCCGGGCCTGGTCCGCACCCCGTGGACGGCCGACTGGGGCTTCGTGCACGACAGCATGAAGGACCGCGCCCCCCTGGGCCGCTCCGGCGAGCCCGACGACATCGCGAGCGTGATCGTGGACGTGGCCGGCTCGCCCTACATGACCGGCCAGGTCGTCGCGGTGGACGGCGGCCTCAGCCTGCGGTGAACCCGCCGTCCACAGCCAGCGCCGCCCCGGTCACGAAGCCGGCCTCGTCGCTGAGCAGGAAGGCGACGAACGCCGCGATCTCCTCGGGCGCAGCCACCCGCCCGCTGGGGTTGGGCGCATCCAGGTCGGCTGCCGGCACGTCCGCCCCCGCGCCCAGCAGCCGCCGGTAGAGCGGCGTGTCCACGTTGCCGGTGACGAGGGCGTTGACCCGCACGCCCTGCCCGGCCAGCTCCAAGGCGGCACTGCGGGTCAACCCCACGACGCCGTGCTTGGCGGCCGTGTAGGCCGCCAGCCCCGGGATGCCGGCCACCCCGCCTATCGACGCGTTGTTGACGATCGACCCGCCTCTGCCCCCGTCGAGGATCGCGGGGATTTCCGCCTTGAGGCAGTAGAAGACGCTGGTCAGGTTGCGCGCCAGCTCGGCGTCCCAGTCCGCCCCCGCGACGCCCGCCAGCGGCCCACCGGCCCCCGCGTCCCCAGCGTTGTTGAACGCCCCGTCCAACCGCCCGAGCTCCCCCACGGCGTCCTCGACCAGCCTGCGCACCTGCGCCTCGTCGGTCACATCCGCCGCGACGAACCGCGCCCGCCCGCCTGCGCCCCCGATCTCCGCGGCCGCCCGCTCCCCCACGTCCACCCGCCGCCCCGCCAGGACGACCGCCCCACCCTCAGCAGCCACCCGCCGAGCCACGGCCAACCCGATCCCCGAGCTCCCGCCCGTCACGAGGACCACCTTCGACTCGAAGCGCCCGGTCACGACCCGGACCCCCGGATGGCCTTGCGCAGATCCTCGAGCAGGAGGATCAGCTGCAGGTCGTCGACGGGGCTCGCCTCGAACGCCGCGAGGCCACGGTAGAACGCTCGGGCGTCGGCATCCTCGGCGTGGATGAGCAGGGCCCGGACCCCGACCTCCTCGGCGATCCGGTCGACGCGCCGGAACGCGTCGACGACGAGAGCGCGCCCGAGGCCCCGGCCCTGTTCGCCGAGGTCGACGCCCAACCTCGTGAGGATGATCACCGGGATGTCATAGCCACCGGTACCCGCCGTGAGCCGCGCCGACGCGTCCGCGTGCAACACGCTCCCGGTCGTCAGCGCGTAGTAGCCGACCACGTTGTCGTCGCTGAGACGTCGCACGACGAACACGCGGCTCATGCCACCTGCCTGCGATTGCAGGGCATGGCGCCGCAGCCAGGTCGTCTGGGCGTCCGACCCGCAGTCGAACCCGGCGACCTCGTGCTTCGTGTCGAGCGCCTCGACCGGACCGAACCGGGAGGTCACGCGTCGTCGAGGACAGTCGCCGTGTTCATCAGCTCAGCGAGTCCGGCCACGTCTTCCGCAGGTCGATCAAGGGCCGCCGCGAACCGGTCCCACACCTCGCCCGAGACCATGAACACCCGCCGATCGGCGAGCACGTCCTCGGCCGCACGCGTCGCGTGCCGGAGCACGAAGTCCGACACGGTCGTCCCCTCCGCCTGGCTCGCAGCGACGAGCAGGGCCCGCTGTGCCTCACTGGTTCGCAGCCCGAGCCGCTGGCTCTTCCGTTGTGAGTCGTCTCGCATGGGCGCTGCCATCGCACCTCCTCGCGCCAGTGAGTGTACCAACATCGTACGTACAGCATGGTGAGGACGGAGTGCCCGGGGTGGGAGTCGAACCCACATGGCCGTGAGGCCGGAGAGGTTTAAGCCCTCCGCGTATGCCAGTTCCGCCACCCGGGCTCGGGTCGCAGGCTAGGTCGGGTCGGAATCGTCGTAGCCCGAGAGCTCGCCGTCGCCGCGGAACAGGTGGCGGCTGCCGTCGCTGTAGCGCAGCAGGGCCCGGCCGGAGAGGTGGGAGCCGTCGGCCGCCTCCAGCTGGAGGTCGTGCTCCCCCGGTTCCAGGCGATGGGGGTCGCACGTGCGCAGGGTGACCTCCCAGTCGTTGGGGCCGGGGCCCGGCTCGCCCTCGCGCACCACCACGAACACGTCCGCGTAGGCGACGCCGAGGTCGTCCTCGCCGACCTGTAACCGCTCCACCATCATCCGCGTCGAGCGCACCGCGGGCAGCGTAGCCATCCCCGCCGGCCCCGGTGGAAGGCCCGGGGCGGTCAGGCGGGGGCGTCGGCGACGGCGGGCTCGGGGCTGAGGGTCAGGTTCTCGCCGCTCTCGGGGTCGAAGAGGTGGGTGGCGCGGGGGTCGAACCAGAGCTCGGCCTCGGTGCCGTCGACGATCCTGCTGGACGGCTCGAGCGCCACGACGAGCTGGCTGCGCATCCGCTCGCTGTCGAGCTCGCGCTCGAGCTCGTGGAGCTCGCTCTCCAGCTCGTGGGCCGCTTCGTAGGGGATGTAGGCGAACTGCTCGTTGCCCAGCCACTCGATCACGTCGACCGTCGACCGGAACGTGACGCCGCCGGCCCGCTTGGACTCGTCGACCAGGTTGGCGTCCTCGAAGCGCTCGGGCCGGATGGCCACGTAGACCCCCTTGCGGTCGCCGACCGCCTCGCGCATCTCCTGAGGCAGGTCGAAGGACACGAACGGCAGGGTGATCTTCCCGCCCTCCACGGTGCCGGGGATGAAGTTCATGGGCGGCGAGCCGATGAACCCGGCCACGAACATGTTGACCGGCTGCTCGTACAGCTCCCGGGGCGTCGCCACCTGCTGGAGCACGCCCCGGCGCAGGACCGCCACCCGGTCGCCCAGCGTCATGGCCTCGGTCTGGTCGTGGGTCACGTAGACCGTCGTGGTGCCCATGCGCCGCTGCATGCGCAGCAGCTCGGTGCGCATCTGGCCGCGCAGCTTGGCGTCGAGGTTCGACAGCGGCTCGTCGAACAGGAACGCGTCGGCCTGGCGCACGATGGCCCGGCCCATGGCGACCCGCTGGCGCTGGCCGCCGGAGAGGTGGCCGGGCTTGCGGTCGAGGTGCTCGGTCAGCTCCAGGGTCTCGGCGGCCTCCTCGACCTTGGACCGGATCTCGTCGTTGGACAGGCCGCCCCGCAAGCGCAGCGGGAAGGCGATGTTCTCGAACACGGTGAGGTGGGGGTACAGCGCGTAGTTCTGGAAGACCATCGCCAGGTTGCGGTCGCGGGGCTTGCGGTCGTTGACGCGCTGGCCGTTGATCTCCAGGTCACCGGAGGTGATGTCCTCCAGGCCCACGATCATCCGCAGCAACGTCGACTTCCCGCAGCCCGACGGGCCGACGAGGATCATGAACTCCCCGTCGGCGATGTCCAGGCTCACGTCGTTCACGGCGAGGAAGCCGTCGCCGTACTCCTTGACCAGGTTCTTGATGATGATCTCGGACATGTCGGCCTGTGGCCCCTTTCCGGGTCAGCCCTTGACGGCACCTGTTGTGAGCCCGGCGATGATCCGCCGCTGGAAGGCCAGCACGAGGATCACGATCGGGATGGTGACCACCACCGACGCGGCCATGATGGCGGTGATCGGGGACTGGAACTGCGATGCGCCGGTGAAGAACGACAGCGCCGCCGGCACGGTGCGGGCGGCGTCGGTCGAGGTCAGCGAGATGGCCAGCAGGAACTCGTTCCAGCAGAAGAAGAACGTGAGGATGGCCGTGGTGAACACGCCGGGCGCGGCCAGAGGCACGATCACCTTGCGGAACGCCTGCCAGGCCGTGGCCCCGTCGACCTGGGCGGCCTGCTCCATCTCCCACGGGATCTGCCGGAAGAACGCCGACATCGTCCAGATCGACAGGGGCAGGGCGAAGGTCAGGTAGGGGATGATGAGCCCGATCCACGTGTCGTAGATGCCCAGGCCCCGCCACATGTTGAACAGCGGGCCGACCAGGGCGGCCTGCGGGAACATGGCGATCGCCAGCGCCACGGTGAGGATGAGGCGCTTGCCCGGGAAGTCGAGCCGGGCGATCGCGTACGCCGCGAACATGGCGACGATCACCGAGAGCCCGGTGGCGATGAGGGCGATCCCGGCCGAGTTGCGCAGTGCCGAGGTGAACAGCGAGTCGGAGAACACCGTGTCGTAGTTCTTCCAGGTCCACTCCTTGGGGAAGAACGACGGCTTCGACGAGCGGAACGTGTCCGGGTCCTTGAACGACAGCGACACCATCCACAGCAGCGGGAACAGCGCCCACAGCAGGATGAGCACGCCCCACAGGGTCCACCAGTTGGCCGATCGGCGGCTGGCCATCTCAGTCCCCCCTCACCTGCGACAGGTCGGTCTTGAAGCCCTTGATGAACACGAAGGCGATCAGCACGACCGTGAAGAACAGCAGCACGCTCACCGCGGAGCCGGCACCCAGGTTCACCAGCGTGACGTTCTGCCGGTAGGCCAGGAACGACAGCGTCTCGGTGTCGTTGGCCCCCTGCGTCATGATGAACGGGTTGTCGAAGATCCGCCACGCGTCGAGCGTGCGGAACAGCAGCGCCACCATGATGGCGGCCTTCATGTTGGGCAGGATGACCTTCCACAGCCGCTGCCAGGGCGTGGCCCCGTCGACGACGGCCGCCTCCATCAGCTCCCCGGGGACCTGCACCAGGCCGGCCAGGAGCAACAGCGAGATGAACGGCGTGGTCTTCCAGATCTCCGAGAACGTGATGACGAACAGCGACGACCAGCGCTCCCCGAACCAGTTGAAGTCCCCGAGGCCGAACCACTGGTTCACGAACCCGGAGTCGATCTGGAAGGCGTAGCGCC
>DATBGF010000035.1:0-2933 GCA_036558145.1 Acidimicrobiales bacterium | reverse complement strand
GCTGATCGACGCCTTCTCCCGGGCCGCGGGCGGGATCGACGCCGCGGTCAAGGTCCTGGCCACGGATCCGGACTTCGCGGTCGCGATCTTCACCGACGCCGACGACCTGCGGCTCATGCTCCAGGCCCTGCGGGTCGGGGTGCGCGGCTACCTGCTCAAGTCGGCCAAGCCGCCCGACCTGGTCGACATGCTGGTGCGGCTGGCCGCCGGCGAGGTCGTCGTCGACCCCCAGCTGGCCACCGAGGCCGCCCTGATGGCGGCGCGCACCATCGACCTGGGGGACTGGCCGGGCGCGCACCTGGGCCTGACCCGGCGCGAGGCCGAGCTGCTGACGCTCCTGGGCCAGGGCATCGCGCCCCGGGTCGCGGCCGAGAAGATGGGCCTGTCCAACGAGACGGTCCGCACCCACACCCGCAATCTGTACCGCAAGCTCCAGGTGAGCGACCGCGCCTCCGCGGTGGCCATCGCCTGGCGGGAGGGCCTGGTGCGCTAGCTGAGCGTGGCTAGCGCAGTGTGATCGTGTCGATGAGGTGGGGCTCGGGCAGCCTGCGGGTCGGCTCGATCCACGACGCCTCGACGTCGGATGCGTCCGGCACCGCCCGCCAGTGCCGTCGCTTCACGGCCCGGGGGATGCCGATCGCGTAGACCGTCAGGCGGCCGTCGGGGCCGACGTGGAGGCGCAGGAAGTTCTTGTAGCCCGTGATGCGGGCCGCGGCGAACGCCTCGTTGGGGTGCGCCTCGATGCCGGGGATGGCGATGGCGGCCGCCAGGTAGGCGCCCATCACCGTGGCCCCGACCACGCCCCCGAGCACCAGGCCCACCGCGCTCGCCACCAGGGCGAACGCCACGCTGCCGTGGCCCTTGGCCAGCGTCAGCGCCACCAGCATCACGGTCACGATGGCGGCCAGCTGCAGGGCCAGGTGGAGCGCGGCCATGACGGTCTTCACCGTCCAGCGGGGCCAGCCCCGCGAGGCCCAGGGCGGGGTCTTGGCGAAGGCCCACAGCGCGCCGAACAGGATCAGCACCACCAGGCCCGCGGACGAGCTGCGGACCAGGCCGCCGGCCAGGTCGGTCCAGCCCCAGTGGGCGCCGGCCTCGGCGAAGCCCTCCTCCGGGCGCTCCAGGGCCCGCAGCCCGAACTGCACGAACCACAGCAGGGTCAGCGCCACCAGCCCGGGGATCGCGCAGAAGCTCGGGTTGCGCAGCGCCAGCCCCAGCGCGGACAGCGACAGCAGCCGGGACCGGGACCGGGTCGGGTAGGTGACCTGCATCTCGTAGCCCGTCACGTCGTCGAGGTCGTCGGGGGTGACGCCGATCGACGTCTGCCGGGGCAGCACGTGGGTGGGGTGGAGGAACGCCCCGCCGCCCCCGCTGGTGATCTTCTGGGTGGGGCCGATCTCCTCCTCGGCGCCCAGCTGCTGGTAGCGGGAGTAGTGGTGCGAGTCGCCCGCCAGCGTCAGCTCGAGCCGGATGCCCGCCGGGCGGAGCACGGCCCGCTCCAGGTAGGCCAGGTTGCGGTAGGCCTGCGGGTTGCGGTCGAGCAGGGTCCAGCTGGGCACGGCCGTGGCCAGGACCAGCTTGTCGCCGGGCTGGGCCCGCTCGGCCACCCGGGCGAAGAAGTCGAGCTGGGGCTCGTCGATCAGGGCTTCGGACTGGATGTCCACGCCCCACAGCCACCAGCGGTGCGGCAGCTGGACCGCGAAGTAGCTGCGGGTCTGGTGCGTCTGCCAGCCGCCGATCCAGCGGCCCTGGCCGAACAGGCGCATGAACCCCGTGAGCCCGTCGAACCAGTCGTGGTTGCCGGGGATGGCGTAGAGCGTGCCCGAGGGCGGCTCCGTCCAGGGCAGCGCGGCCCGCCACGGGCCCTCCAGCCGGTGGTCGTAGCCCTCGGGGCTGGCCACCGGGTACACCTCGTCGCCCCCGAACACCAGGATCCGGCCCCGGGGCAGCGGCCGGTCCACACCCGGGACCACCAGCTCGCGCCGGGCCACCACCGAGGCGACGGTGGCCGTGGCCTCGAAGCCGTCACCGGTGTCGGCCACGTAGTCGAACCACATCTCCTCGGCGTGGGCGAAGCGCAGGTCGGCGCCGGCGGGCTTGGCCGACTGCAGCTCGCGCTTGTCCAGGAACGACCCGAACACCGAGGTCACACCGACCCGCAGGCCCGACGCGGTCAGCACCCCGGGCGAGAACCAGCGCACCGCCGGCTGTGGCTCGAACCGCAGCTCGTGGGGCGTGAAGTGGGAGGGCCGCTGCGGCGGGACCTCCTCCCCGGGCACGCGCCGCCGCCAGCGGGGGCGGGGGTCGTCGGCATCCATCCCGAGATTGTGGAGGACCTATGTGACAGTCTGGCGGACCCCTCGCGCGATCTCGACGTCTTCGCGGGCGGCGATCACCAGGACGCGGACGCTCGACCCGGCAGCGGTGATGTCGGCGTCGGGGACCGCCCTGGCGTTGGCCTCGGGGTCGTAGGCGACGCCGAGGTGGTGCAGCCCGCCGGCCGCTCCGGCCCGGACCGCGGGCGCGTTCTCGCCGACCCCACCGGTGAACACCAGCGTGTCGAGGCCGCCCAGGCTCGCCACCATCGCCGCGATCTCGGCCCGCAGCCGGTGGAGGTAGGCGCCGAGCGCCAGGCCCGCCTCGCCGTCCCCGCCTTCGGCCCGGGTGACGACCTCGCGCATGTCGGCCGTGCCGGCCAGGCCCAGCAGGCCCGAGCGATGCTCCAGGGCGTCGGTGACGTCCTCGGCCGCCAGGCCGGCGTGGGTCACCAGCCACAGCACCGCGCCGGGGTCGACGCTGCCGGACCGGGTGGCCATCACCAGTCCCTCCAGCGGCGTGAACCCCATGGTGGTGTCGACCGAGCGCCCCTCCCGCACCGCGCACAGCGACGCGCCCGCGCCGAGGTGGCACACCACGACGTGGCGCGGGTCGGC
>DATBGF010000034.1:0-21612 GCA_036558145.1 Acidimicrobiales bacterium | reverse complement strand
TCGGGCACGGTGTGCAGGAAGCTGCGGGAGGTCGAGAAGCCCAGGGCGCCGGCGTCGACCGCCTCGCCCACCAGCGCCACCATGCGGGCGACGTCCTGGGCGCCCGCCGGGGCGTCGTCCAGGCTGCGCTCGCCCATGACGTAGTAGCGCAGGGCGGCGTGGCCGATCATCCCGCCCGCGTTGACGCCGAGCGGGCGGCGGTCGAGCGCGCGCAGGTAGTCGCCGTAGGTCTCCCAGCCCCAGTCGAGGCCGGCCATGATCGTGTCGGCGGGGATGTCCTCGACCGCCTCCATCATCCCCGCCAGGTACTCCTCCTGACCGGGGTGGACCGGGGCGAACGTGACGCCGCAATTGCCCAGCACGACGGTCGTGACGCCGTGCCAGCACGACGAGCTGGCCACCGGGTCCCAGAACAGCTGGGCGTCGAGGTGGGTGTGGACGTCCACGAAGCCCGGCGTCACCAGGCGGTCGTGGGCGTCGATCTCCCGCCGGCCCCGGTCGGGGACCTCGCCGACCGCGGTGATCCGGTCTCCGTCGATGGCCACGTCGGCGCTCCGGGGCCCGGCCCCGCTGCCGTCGACGACGTCGCCCCCGCGGATCACGATGTCGTGCACCGGCACACCTTCCTATGATGGAATCCTGATGAGTGAGTCCTCACTAGATTACGCGCGCCTGCTGTCCGGGGTCGACACGCTGTGCGAGCTGCTGGTGGCGCGGCGGGCGCTCGACGCCCGCGACGGGCTCGACACCGCCACGTTCGTGTCCGGCTACCCCGGCTCACCGCTCGGCGGCTTCGACCTGGCCCTGGGCCGCCTCGGCGACCGTGCGGCGGACAACCGCATCGTGCACCGCCCCGGCCTCAACGAGGAGCTGGCCGCGGCCGCGGTCTGGGGCTCGCAGATGGGCGAGGCCGTCCCCTACGAGGGCGTGGACGGGGTGGTGGGCGCCTGGTACGGCAAGGGCCCGGGCCTGGACCGCTCGGGCGACGTGCTCAAGCACGCCAACCTGATGGGCACCGGCCCCGGCGGCGGCGCCGTCCTGTTCGTGGGGGACGACCCGTCGGCCAAGTCGTCCACCCTGCCCTACGACACGAACCTGGCCCTGGCCGACGCGTCCCTGCCGGTACTGGTGCCCGCCGACCAGCAGGACCTGTTCGACCTGGGCGTCGAGGCGTTCCGCCTCAGCCGGTTCTGCGGGTCGTGGGTCGGCGTCCGCATCGTGACCTCGGTGGCCGACGGCGTGGCCGGGGTCGACACCGGCATCGACCGCTTCCCGGCGGGCGATCCCGAGGTCCTCGTGGACGGCCGGGCCTGGCACCACGAGCCGGTGGGCCAGATCCTGCGGGGCGACCTGGAGGAGCTGTGGCTCGACCGCCGCCTGCGGGCGGCCCAGGGCTGGGTGGCGGCCCGGGGCCTGGACCGGACCGTGGGGGCCGAGGCCCACGCCCGTCTGGGGATCGTGTGCGCGGGCAAGACCTACCGGGACGTGCTCGGCGCACTGGAGGCGGGCGGCGCCACGCCCGCGGGCCTCGGCGTCCGCATCCTCAAGCTGGCGATGACGTCGCCGGTCGTGCCCGCGTCGGTGCTCGACCTGGCCGGGTCCGTGGACGAGGTCCTGGTGGTCGAGGAGAAGCGGCCGTTCGTCGAGCAGCAGGTGCGGGCCATCCTCCAGGAGGCCGGGGACCCGACGCCGGTGCGGGGCAAGCGGGACGGCGCGGGCGAGGCGCTGGTCCCGGTGGCGGGGGAGCTGACGGCCGACCGGCTCGGTCCCGTGCTGGCCCGTGTCCTGCCGGGGCTGATGGAGGCCCGTCCCGGGCCGGTCCGGCTGCCGGTGCTGGACCTGCCGGGCCGGCCGCCCGCGTTCTGCAGCGGCTGCCCGCACAACCGCTCCACGGTGGTGCCCGTGGGGTCGATCACAGGGGGCGGCGTGGGCTGCCACGGGATGATCCACTTCGAGCCCCGGCACGCGGACGAGACCTTCGTCCCGCCCACGCCCATGGGCGCCGAGGGGGCGCACTGGATCGGGCTGGCGCCGTTCGTGGGTGACCGCCACCTGTTCCAGAACCTGGGTGACGGCACGTTCAGCCACTCCGGCAGCCTGGCCGTGCGGGCCTGCGTGGCCGCCGGGGTCCACATCACGTTCAAGCTGCTCTACAACTCGGCGGTCGCCATGACCGGCGGCCAGGACGTGGCCGGGCTGATGGACGTGCCCGCGCTGACCCGGGCGCTGGCGGCCGAGGGCGTCGGCGCCATCGCCGTCTGCACCGACGACGCCGGCCGCTACGGGCGCCACGCGCCGTTCGCCGCCGGGGTGTCGGTGCGGCCCCGCGAGGACGTCGTGGCCGTGCAGGAGGAGCTGCGCCGCCACCCGGGCGTGTCGGTGCTGATCTACGACCAGCGCTGCGCGGCCGAGGCCCGCCGCCTGCGCAAGCGGGGCGAGCTGGAGACGCCCCCGGCCCAGGTCGTCATCAACCAGGCCGTGTGCGAAGGTTGTGGCGACTGCTCCCGGGTGAGCAACTGCCTGTCCGTGCTGCCTGTGGACACCGAGTTCGGCGAGCGCCGGGAGATCCACGAGTCCTCCTGCAACCGGGACTACTCGTGCCTGGAGGGCGACTGCCCCTCGTTCATCACGCTCCTGCCCGCCCGGCGCGGGGGCCAGGCGGCGGCGAGTCCCGCCCCGGTGCGGCGGGCCGGACCGCCGGACGACCTGCCGTTGCCTGCGGTGCCGCCGCTGGCGGGGCGCTTCAGCGCATACGTGACCGGGATCGGCGGGACGGGCATCGTGACCGCCAACCGCCTCCTGGCCCGGGCCGCGGTGATCGCCGGCCACGCGGTCCAGGGCGTGGACCAGACCGGGCTGTCGCAGAAGGCGGGCGCGGTCGTCTCCCACCTGCACATCGCCCCGGCCGGGAGCGACGTCACGACCGCCACCGTGGCCGCCGGCGACGCCGACCTGTACGTGTCGGGCGACATCCTCCAGGCCGCGTCGCCGCTGCACCTGGCCAAGGTGGCCCCGGGCCGGACGTTCGCCGTCGTCGACACCGCGTTCGTGCCGACGGGCAGCATGCTGCAGACCGACGGCTCGGTCGACGAGGCCCGGCTGGCCGGCGCCGTCACCGACGCGGTGGGGGAGGAGCGCACACTGCTGGCCGACAGCACCGGCCTGGCCGAGGCCGTGTTCGGCACCCACCTCCCGGCCAACGTCGTGCTGCTCGGCGCGGCCTGGCAGCGGGGCGCCCTGCCGCTGCCGCTCGACGCGCTCCACCGGGCGATCGACGAGCAGCCGGCGGCGGCGATGAACCACGAGGCGTTCACCTGGGGCCGCTGGCTGGCGGCCGACCCCGAGGCGGTGGCCGCGGCGATGAGCCGCCCCGCGCAGGCGAGCCTGTGGGACCCGTCGGCCCGCAGCGTCGAGCGGGCCCGCGCCCTGGTGGCCGAGCGTCCGCTGCCCCCGGAGCTGGGCGACCTGCTGGAGCGCCGCTGCGCCCAGATCCTCGACTACCAGGGCCCGGCCCGCGCCCGGCGCTGGCTGGACCTGGTGGCGCGGGCCGCCGCGGCCGACGAGGCCGGGCACGACCACGCCCTGACCCGGGCGGTGGCCGAGGGCTCGTTCAAGCTGCTCACCTACAAGGACGAGTACGAGGTGGCCCGGCTGCACCTGCGCCTCGACCTCGGGCGGGGCCAGCGGGTGCGCTACCACCTCCACCCGCCGGTGCTCCGGCGCCTCGGGATGGACCACAAGATCGCCGTCGGGGGCCGCACCGGCCGGGCCATGTTCCGGGGCCTGGCCGCCGCCCGGCACGTGCGGGGCACGCCGCTCGACGTCTTCGGCTATGCCCGCCACCGGCGCGAGGAGCGCGGGCTGGCGGACGAGTACGAGGCGCTGGTGGGCGCGGCGCTGACCGGGCTCACGCCCGACGGGTACGACGCGGCCGTGGACCTGGCCCGCAGCGTGCAGCAGATCAAGGGCTACGAGGACATCAAGAGCGCCGCCATCGCCCGCTGGCGCGAGGCGGTGGCCCCCGCGTGAGCGTTGCGGTCAAGGTCGTCCGCTTCCACGCGGGCGGTCCGTCCCGGGCGGAGGCGCTGGCCGCCGGGTGGGCCCAGGCCCTGGACCGGGCCCCGGCCGCGGGCCGGCCCGTGCGGGTGACGCTGGGCGTGCCCCTCGTCGTGTCCGGCCTGCCGGCCCCCCGCTTCGCGGCCGTGGACTGCCAGTGGTTCGGCGACGCCGGCGAAGCGGACGCGAACGAGGGCTGGCTGCGCGCCGCGGGCCCCGACCTGGCTGCGTCGCCCGGGTCCCTGCGGGTGGTGGCCGAGGAGGTCGTGCTGCGGGGCGAGGACTGGCTCGACGCCCGCTGGGCCGCCGGCGGCGAGCGCTACAAGATGATGTCGTGCGGGCGCCGCGACCCGGCACTGGCGGCGGGGGAGCTGTCCACCCGCTGGCGCAAGGAGGCGGGCCGGCTGGGGGCCGAGGAGATCCCCGAGGCCGTGCGGGGCCAGGCCTACGCCCAGAACCACCCCCTCGCGCTCGACGGCGCCGAACGGCCCCTGGACGCGGTGAACGAGGTGTGGTTCGACCGTCTCGCCGACCTGCGCCGCCGGGGCGCCTGGTTCGCGGCCCGGCCGGACGCGGGCCGCCCGCTGTGGGTCGAGACGTGGTCGCTCTACCTGCGCGAGATCGTCCCGGCCGTCACTCGTTGAGCCAGGGGCGGCGACCCGACTGGATCGCCTCCACCAGCAGGTGGATCAGCCCGGTGACCGCCTGGGTCGCCCGCTCGGTGTCGAGGCCCCACACCGCCACGAGCCGCTCGTAGGTGGGGACGCTCCACAGCGCGTCGAGCAGGGCCGCGGCCATCTCGCGGTCGGCGTCGGACCATGCGCCGGTCCCGGGCTCGACCGCCGCCACCAGCGCCTGGCGGCGGCGCTCGTCCACGGCCACGAACGTGGGGTCGGTGGTCTGGCGGGGCGACGCCGCGAAGGACGCGAGGTAGTCGAACAGCTGGGCGACGACGTCGCCGAAGCCTTCCAGCGTGAGCCCGTCGAGCGGGTCGCCGACCTCCTCCTGCAGGCGGCGGATCACCGCCTCGTGCAGCTCTCGCTCGCTGGAGAAGTGCCGGTAGACCGTGCGCTCGTTGACCCCGGCCCGCTGGGCCACGGCCCGCACGGTCAGCTCGCGCCAGTCCCAGCGGGGGAAGCCGTGGACCAGCTCGGAGCCCGCGGCGAGGATGCGCTCCCGGGTCTCGGCGGCCTGCTGGCGCCGGACCGGGCTGTCGTACTTGCGCCGCTCCGAGGTGGTCATGGCGCCGTGACCCTACCGGGGCGGGGACCGGTCCTCCACCGGAGAAGTAAGTGAACGCACGCTATCATTCGGCCGATGTCGACCACGACGAAGCAGCTGCTCATCGGCGGGGAGTGGGTGCCGGCGGCGTCCGGCCGGACGTTCCCCAGCATCAACCCGTCGACCGGCGAGCTGATCGCCGAGCTGGCCGCGGGCGAGGCCGAGGACGCCGATCGGGCCGTGGCCGCCGCCCGCGAGGCGTTCGAGGGCCCGTGGCGCACGCTGACGCCGGCCGCCCGCCAGGCGATCGTCTGGGCCGTGGCCGACGCGGTCGAGGCCCACTTCGAGGAGCTGCGCCGCCTGGAGGCGATCGACATGGGCCTGCCGCTCGGCCGCGCCCCGGGGGCGGGCGCGTCCCAGGCGGTCGAGGTGCTGCGCTACTTCGCAGGGTGGACGACCAAGCTCAACGGCGAGACGCTGCCCAACTCGATGCCGTGGTCGGTGTTCACCTACACGCTGCGCGAGCCGGTCGGCGTGGTGGCGTCGATCATCCCCTGGAACAGCCCGATCAACAACGTGCTCTGGAAGCTCGCCCCGGTGCTGGCGTCGGGCTGCACCATGGTGCTCAAGCCGGCCGAGGAGGCGAGCCTGGTCGCCCTGCGGATCGGCGAGCTGCTGGCGGGCGCGGGCGTCCCCGACGGGGTCGTCAACATCGTGACCGGCATGGGCGAGACCGCGGGGGCCCGGCTCACCGAGCATCCCGGCGTGGACAAGGTCGCCTTCACCGGCTCGACCGAGGTCGGGCGCCACATCGTCCGGGCCGCGGCCGGCAACCTCAAGCGGGTCACGCTGGAGCTGGGCGGCAAGTCACCCGACGTCGTGTTCGCCGATGCCGACCTGCGCCGGGCCGTGCCCGGGGCCGCCATGGGCGTGTTCGCCAACTCCGGCCAGGCCTGCTGCGCGGGCACCCGCATCTTCGTGGAGCGCCCGATCTACGACGAGTTCGTCGAGTCCGCCTGCCGGTACGCCGCCAAGCTCAAGGTCGGCAACAGCCTCGACCCCGAGACCCGCATCGGCCCCGTCGTGTCCGAGCAGCAGCTGGCCCGCGTGACCGGCTATCTGGACATCGGCCGCGACGAGGGCGCCCGGGCCGTGGCCGGCGGCTCCCGCCTGGACGAGGGCGACCTGGCCGCCGGCTACTTCGTCGCCCCCACGGTGCTGGTCGACGTGGAGGACGGGATGCGGGTGGCCACCGAGGAGATCTTCGGCCCCGTGGCCTGCGTGATGCCGTTCGACACCATCGAGGAGGTGGCGGCCCGCGCCAACGCCAGCGACTACGGCCTCGCCGGCGGCGTGTGGACCCGCGACGAGGGCAAGGCCCACCGCCTGGCCCAGGAGCTGCGCACCGGCACGGTCTGGGTCAACACCTACAACCTGTTCGACCCGGCCGTCCCGTTCGGCGGCTACAAGTCCAGCGGCTGGGGCCACGAGTGCGGCCCCCACGCCCTCGACGAGTACCTGACCACCAAGGCGGTCTGGATCCGCACCGACTGATCGCTCAGGCGTCGAGCAGGGCGAGCAGCAGGGCGGTGTCCTGGGGGAACACCCGGATCCCGGTCACCTGCCCGTCCGCCACCGTCATCAGCTCCACCACGTCGACCGTGGCCGAGCGACCGGTGGTGCGGGCCGTCCAGGTCTGGGTGGTGACCTGCACGACCGGGTCGGCGTCGAGGATGCGGGAGCCGCCGATCGTGCGGTCCCAGTGCTCGGCGAAGGCCGCGCCCATGCGGTCCAGGCCGGCGTGGCCTTCGTGCACGCCGCCGTGGGGGAGCGAGGCCGCCTGCTCGACCCGGATGTCCGGGTGCATGAGCGCCCGCGCGCCGTCGCGGTCACCGGCCTGGAAGCGGCGCGCCAGCTCGCGCACCACCTCGGCGCCGGTCACGCCGGGGCCTGGGCGGCCGGGGCCCGGTCGGGCAGGCCCAGCAGCTCGGCCGTGTTGCCGCGCAGCACCTTGCGGGTGATGAGCGGGTCGCAGTCGGCCAGCCGGTCGACGTAGTCCGCCGGCTCGCGCAGCCCCTCGGGGTGCGGGTAGTCGGAGCCGAACAGGACGTGGTCGGCGCCGAGGACGCCGATGAGGTCGAGCACGTCGTCCTCGGGGAACGGGCACACCCACAGGTGCTCGGCCAGCGCCTCGCTGGGCCGGGCCGGGAGCGTGCCGCCGATCATCGGGCCGCGGCGGCCCAGGGCGGCCGCCTTGTCCACCGTCTTGAACAGGGCCCGGACCCAGGCGCTGCCGTTCTCGATGGACAGGACCTTGAGGTCCGGGTGCCGCCCGAACAGGTTGTGCAGCGTGATGGCGATGAGCGTGTCGATGATCGGGCGCTCGGTGTTGCACAGGGCCCACTGCAGCGGCGACTGCCGGTGGGAGGGGTTGGCCGGGTCCTCGGACCAGTGCGTGCCGTAGAAGTCGTTGTAGCCGCTGTTGGAGACGTGGAACACCACGCCGACGCCGGCCTCGCTGGCGGTGGCCCAGAACGGATCGTGGTCGGGGTGGGCGGGGGACCGGCCGCCCACGGGGCCGGGCCGCAGGTGGACCAGCCGGGCGCCGGCGTCGATCACCCGGCGCAGCTCGGCCACGCCCCGGTCGACGTCGAGCAGCGACAGCATCGGCACCCCGAAGGTGCGGCCGTCGCGGCCGTAGCCCCAGTCCTCCTCCAGCCATCGGTTGAAGGCCCGCAGGCTGGCGTAGGTCAGCTCCACGTCGTCGGCCATGTCGTGCTCGACCGCCACGCCCAGGGTGGGCAGCATGACCCCGGCCTCGACGCCCTGGTCGTCCATCAGCGCCAGCCGGGCCGTGCGCTCGATGAAGGCGGGGTGGTCCTTGGCGTTGATCACCTCGCGGTGGGTGAAGCCGTCGGCGACCGCGCCGACGAACAGGCCCTGCAGCGCTCCGGGGGCGGACGCGTAGTCGCCGGGCATCACGCTCATGAACGTGCGCCGGCCCTGGACGTACACGCGGCCCAGGCCGTCGCGGCTGCGGTCGACGCGCACCGTGTCGTCGCGGAAGCGGGACTCGATGTGGCGCGTGAAGCAGTCGTCCGGCTCGTAGTAGTGGCCGTCAGCGTCGATCAGCGGGTAGCCCACCGAAGAAAGTGAACGCACAATTATTAAGCATAGCCGGGGCGGCTACCCTGTCAAACGCTGCTCACCGGCCGGCTGGAGGCTCGGGAAGAACCCGTTGAACGTGCCCTCGCTGGCCAGACGGACCGCCCGGTCGCGGTCGAACCCGCTGGTGTGGCGGTCCTCCAGGGCCAGCATGAGGGCGATGCCCATGACCGCCCGCGCCGAGATGTCCGGCGACTCGCCCTCGAAGCCGTAGCGGGCCTCGACCTCGCGCCAGGCCGCGGCCAGCTGGTCCATGGCGACCGCGAAGTTCTCCCGGTAGAAGCGGCGGGCGACCTTGGGGTCGCCGAACAGCACCAGGCCGAGCAGGGGCAGGATCTCCTCCAGCGTGGCGATCAGCTGGCGGTAGAGCCCGTTCATCGTCTCCACCTGGCGGGCGGGCGTGAGCGGCTCGTCCCGGTCGACCACCTGGGACGCGGCGACGAGCTTGTCCACCGCCTCCTGGAGCGGCTCGACCACGGCCTCGATGAACAGCTGGTCCTTGGATTCGAAGTGGCGGTAGATCACGCCCTCGCTGAACCCGCCGCGGTCGGCGATGTGGCGGATCGTCGTGCCGTTCATGTCACCGGTCTCGGTGAAGGCCCGCCGGGCCGCCTGCAGGATCGACTTGCGCCGCGCGTCAGCGGTGAGGCGGCGGGCCCGCGGCAGGCCACTGGCCTTGCGGGACGAACGCGGGGATTGCTTGGCCATCGGTCCTCCTGGCTACTCCCCGCGCCAAGATACCGAACCGCAGTACGTGAGCGTTCGCATTCAGACGATCACGGTGCGCGTGCCTTCGGCGCGCTCGAGGCCGTCGATCCCGTCGTTGATCTCGTCCAGCTTGATGTGCCGGGACACCAGCGAGCCGAGGTCCAGCCGGCCGGACTCGGCCAGGCGGATGAAGCGGGGGATGTCCCGCAGGATCTGGGCGCCGCCCACCGCCGCACCCATCAGGCGCTTGCCGGAGAACACCGCGCTCATGGCGGGCAGCGTGATGGTCTCGCCCACCGACGGCATCCCCACCAGCGTGACGTTGCCCTCGATCCGGGCCATGTCCCAGGCCTGGACCATGAGCTCGGGCCGGCCCACGACCTCGAACGCGAAGTCGGCGCCCCGCCCGCCGGTGAGGTCCTTGACCGCGGCCACCGGGTCGCCGGCTCCCGGGTCGACGGTGTGGGTGGCGCCCACCGCCACCGCGGCCTGGCGCCGGGACGCCTCGGGGTCGACGGCCACGATCGTCGCCGCCCCCGCGATGTGCGCGCCCTGGATCACGGACTGGCCCACGCCACCGCAGCCGATCACGGCCACGCTGGCGCCGGGCGTGACGCCGGCGGTGACCAGCGCGGCGCCGAGGCCGGTCGTGACCCCGCAGCCCAGCAGGGCGAGCTGGTCGTCGGGCAGGTCGGTCTCGACCGCGATGAGCGAGGCCTCGTCCACCACCATGGCCTCGGCGAACGACCCGCAGCCGCACACGGCCCGGGCGTCGCGCCCGTCGGGCAGGTCGAAGCGGGGCGTGGCCAGGATGCCGGGGCCCCGCTCGCAGTGGTTGGACATGCCGTTCGTGCACGACCAGCAGGCGCCGCAGGCGGGCGACACCGCGGCCAGCACCCGGTCGCCCGGGCGCACGCGGCGGACCTCGGCGCCGGCCTCCTCCACCGTGCCGCAGGCCTCGTGGCCGGGCACGATCGGCAGCTTGAGCGGCGAGCGCCCGGCGATGACGTGGAGGTCGGTGTGGCAGATCCCGCTGGCCGCGATGCGCACCAGCACGTCCCGGGGGCCGAGGGGTCGGGGCTCCAGGTCCTCGATCACGAGCGGCTCGCCGGGCTCGTAGGCGACGGCGACCCTCATGCCCAGCCCGCCACCGGCACGCCGCCCTTGACCACCGTGCCCACCCGGTCGGGGTCCAGCAGCACCCGGATGTCGGCGGTGGGGTCGCCGTCCACGACCACCAGGTCGGCCAGGTAGCCCTCCTCGATGCGCCCCAGGCGCTCGCCGACGAGGGGTCCGGCGTTGTTCGTGGCGGTCAGCAGAGCCTCCAGAGGTGAGAAGCCGACGAGCTCGACGTAGGCGGCGAGCTCGGCCGCGGAGGTGCCGTGCCTGGTCCACTGGTGGCCGAAGTCGCCCCCGGCCACCAGGCGCACGCCGTTGCTGTGGAGCTTGCGGTAGCCGTCGATCGACGCCTGCAGCTCCTCGGGGTAGAGCGCGTGCTCGACGCGCGCCCGGTCGATCCCGTAGGGCTCGGCCGCGCCCTCGACCACGGCCCGCAGGTAGTGCAGCCCGGGGCACACCCAGACCTCGTCTCGGGCGGCGGTCAGCTCGCTGATGGCGGCGTCGTCGAGGTAGGTGGCGTGGTGGACGATGCGCACGCCGTTGCGCACGGCCAGGCGGACGCCCTCGGTGCTGCGGGCGTGGGCGGTCACGAAGGCGCCGTGGGCGGCGGCCTCGTCCACCGCGGCGCCGACCATGGCGTCGTCCATGTAGGTGACCTGGGAGGGGTGCT
The DNA here is from genome assembly GCA_036558145.1 of Acidimicrobiales bacterium. GTDB lineage: Bacteria > Actinomycetota > Acidimicrobiia > Acidimicrobiales > VFJN01 > ZC4RG19. The sequence continues at coordinate 10,673 of DATBGF010000034.1, read as the reverse complement.
CGGGAACGATCCCGTCCCCCGAGACCATGAGCTTGATGACCCGCACGCCCAGCTCGCACTGCCCGCCGACGACCCGGCGCATCTCCTCGGCGTCGCCGACCTCGGTGAGGGTCGGGGAGCCGATGGCCCCCCGCTGGGTGATCATGTCGCCCGACGCCCACAGCCGGGGACCGGGGATGCGGCCGCGGTCGATGGCCCGCTGGATGATGACGTCGACCCGGGGCTTGAGCGCCCCGGCCCCGACCAGCAGCGTGTAGCCCCAGCGCAGGTAGGTGGCCACCACGGCGGCGACCTCCAACGCGTGCTCGTCGTCGGGCATGGCCGCGATCTCGGGGTGGTCGAACACGAAGTCGAGCGGCCAGGAGATGTGGGTGTGGGCGTCGCACAGCCCGGGGATGACCGTGGCCCCGGCCAGGTCCACCAGCCGCGCCGACGCAGGGTCGACCGGCGCCCGGCCGGCGAACACCCCGGCGATGCGCTCGCCCTCGATCAGGACGTCCCCGTCGAACGCCCGCTCGCTCGGATCGCCCGAACAGGTCACGACCCGGGCGTTGGTGAGGAGCGTGCGGTCCGGCGCGCTCATGACAGCCTCGGCCCGGGGGTGAAGCTGATGGGCACGCCGAGCGGCGCCCGGTTGAGCACCGAGTGGAAGTGGATCGGCTCGTCGGTGGCCAGGCGGAGGTCGTCCAGCCGGGCCACCACCTCCTCCAGCGCGATCCGGATGTTCATGCGGGCCAGGTTGGAGCCGGCGCAGCGGTGGGGACCGGCGCCGAAGGTGAGGTGGCGGTTGCTGGCCCGGCCGGCGTCGAAGTCCGCGGGGCACGCGAACTCGCGCTCGTCCCGGTTGGCCGACGCCCAGTAGATCAGCACCTTGTCACCCTCGCGCACCTTGCGGCCGCCGATCTCGGTGTCGCAGGTGGCGGTGCGGGCGATGGCGACGAACGACGTCTCCAGCCGCAGCAGCTCCTCGACCACGTCGGGGATGCGCTCGGGCTCGCGCCGCAGCAGGGCGGGGATGCCGGGCTCGCCGCAGAAGCGGATCATGACCTGCCCCAGCAGCCCGGCCGTGGTGTCCAGGCCGCCGAGGATGAGGAGCTGGACGACCCCGATGGCCTCCTCATCGGTGATGGGCCGCCCCTCGATCTCCGCCGCCAGCACCGCGTCGACCACGTCGCCCTTGGGCGGCTCGTGGCGGCGCTGCTCCAGGAGTTCGCTGATCCAGCGGTACATGTGCGCCCAGGCGTCGCGGGCGTTGGGGTTGTTGGGCATCGACGCCGCGGTGGCCTGCTCGTTGATGGCGTGCACCTCGTCCGGCGGGGCGTTGAGCACGAGGTCGAAGAAGGCGAGGCCGGGGAAGGGCCGGGCGAAGGCGGTCATGAACTCGCAGGTCCCGGCCTCCACGAAGCCGTCGATCAGCCGGGTGACCAGGGCGCGGGTCGGCGCTTCGTAGGGGGCGACGACCGCGGGGGTGAACCAGGCGTTGATCAGCCGCTTGAACTCGCGGTGCAGCGGCGGGTCCAGGTGCTCGGGGATGGCCCGGACGACCATCTTGGTCCCGGGCACCGACACGCCCTGGGCCGAGCTGAACGTGCGCCAGTCCTGCGCCACCCGCAAGACGTCTTCGTAGCGGGTGACCACCCAGAACCCGCCGTGCTCCTCGCTCCACGCCACCGGGTGGTCGGCCCGCATGGTCGCCAGGGTGGCGTGCAGGTTCTGCGCCAGCTCCGGCGAGGTGTGGTCGAAGCTGTTCGCGCACCACTCGGCGGAGAGCATCGCGTCACCATAACATGTGAGCGATCACTTTCTCAGAGGCCCGGCGGCAGCCCGATGCTCCGGGATTCGAGGTACCCGGACAGGCCCTCCGGGCCCAGCTCACGGCCCAGGCCGGACTGCTTGAACCCGCCGAACGGCACGGCCGGGAACGGCGGGTAGCTGCCGTTGACGGCGATGCTGCCGGTGCGCACGCGCCGGGCCACCGCCAGGGCCCGTTCGGCGTCCGCGCTCCACACGCCGCCGGACAGCCCGTACTGCGAGTCGTTGGCGATGCGCACGGCCTCGTCCTCGTCCCCGTAGGGGATCAGGCACAGGACCGGCCCGAAGATCTCCTCCTGCGCCACCCGCATGCCGTTGTCCACATCGCCGAGGATCGTGGGCGGGACGTACCAGCCCTTGGGCAGGTGCGCGGGCCGCTCGCCTCCCGCCGCCACCCGGGCGCCGGCCTCGACCGCGGAGCGGATGTAGCCCTCGACCCGCTCCCGCTGCCGCTCGGCCACCAGCGGGCCGACCACGGTGGCGGGGTCGTGGGGATCGCCGTAGGGGAGCGCCGACGCGGCGGCGGCCGCGGCGTCGAGCGCCTCGGCGTAGCGCGAGCGCGGCACCAGCAGGCGGGTGTGGGCGCCGCAGGACTGGCCGGAGAGGTGCATGGTGGCACCGACCACCCGGGGCACGACGGTGCCCAGGTCGGTGTCGTCGAGCAGGACGGAGGCGGACTTGCCGCCCAGCTCCAGGGACACCCGCTTCACCTGGTCGCCGCACAGGCTCATGATCCTCCGCCCCGCGGCGGTCGAGCCGGTGAAGGCGACCTTGTCGACGCCCGCGTGGGTCACCAGGTGCTCGCCCAGCTCACGGCCGCCGGGGACCATGTTGACCACGCCCGGGGGCAGGCCCGCCTCCTCCAGGGCCTCGACCAGCACGAAGTTGCTGATCGGGGCCTCGGGCGGGGGCTTGACCACCGCGGTGCAGCCGGCGGCCAGCGCAGGCGCCAGCTTCCAGGCCGACAGCATGACCGGGGAGTTCCACGGCACGATGGCGGCGACGACCCCCACCGGCTCCTGGGTCACCAGGCCGGCGCGGTCGCCCGCCTCCACCCGGCGCTCGAAGGCGAAGCTGCGGATCAGGTCGGCGTAGTAGGCGAACACCGGGGCCACCAGGCCGGTCTGGGACGCGGTCGCCTGACTGACGGCGCAGCCCATCTCGTCCACGGTCACCCCGGCGATGTCGGGCGCCCGCTTGGCGAGCAGCTCGGCCGCCCGGGCCAGCACCGCGGCACGGTCGCCGGGCGCCATGCGGGGCCAGGGACCGGCGTCGAACGCGGCGCGGGCGGCGGCGACGGCGCGGTCGATGTCGCCGCTCGTGGCCAGCGGGGCGGTGCCCACGGGCTCCTCGGTCGAGGGCGAGATGACGGGGAACGTCCCGCCGCCCTCGGGGGCGACCCAGCGGCCGTCCACGTAGAGGTCCCGCCTGTGCATCAACCGGTCGTCCACGCCGGTCCTGGCTACCATACTGAGCGAACGCTCGCTAAATTGCCGGGGTGGACCTCTTGCTCCGGGAAGCCTCGCTGATCGACGGGACGGGCGCTCCGGCCCGCATGGCGGACGTGGCGGTGACGGGCTACCGCATCTCCGCCGTCGGTCCCCCCGGCGAGGTGGCGCCGCCGTCGCCCGGAGCCGAGGTGGTCGACCTCGACGGCCTGACCCTCGCGCCCGGCTTCATCGACGTCCACACCCACTACGACGCCCAGATCCTGTGGGACCCCGACCTCACGCCCTCGTCCTGGCACGGGGTGACGAGCGTGGTCATGGGCAACTGCGGCTTCGGCGTGGCCCCCACCCGGCCCGAGCATCGCGACACGATCGTGCGCACGCTGGAGAACGTCGAGGGCATGTCGACCGAGGCGCTCGACGCCGGGATCGACTGGTGCTTCGAGACCTTCCCCGAGTACCTGGCCGCGCTGGCGCGGCGGCCCATGCGGCTCAACGCCGGCGCCTTCATCGGCCACACGCCGCTGCGGCTGTTCGTCCTGGGCGGCGAGGAGCGGGCCGCCACCGGCGACGAGCTCGACACGATGTGCCGCATCGTCCACGAGGCGGTCGACGCCGGCGCGCTCGGTTTCTCGACGTCACGCCAGCCCGCCCACCAGGGCGCCTTCGGGCGGCCCGTGCCCAGCCGGTTCGCCGAGACCGACGAGGTCTACGCCCTGGCCGGCGTGCTGGGCGAGCTGGGCCGGGGCGTCGTGCAGGTGTCCATCGGCCCCGGGCTGTTCGTCGACCAGTTCTCCGAGCTGGCGGTGTCCCACGGCGTGCCGGTCACCTGGACCGCGCTGGTGGCCCGGGCCGACAAGCCGGGTGCGGCCCTGCGCACGGTCGAGCGGGGCGCGGCCCTGCCCGGCGAGGTCTACCCCCAGATCGCGTGCCGTCCGATCGTGATGCAGATCACCATGTCCGACCCCGTGCCCCTGGCCGAGATCGACGAGTGGAAGGAGGTGCTGGCCCTGCCCCGTGCGGAGCGGGCCGCCCTCTACGCGGACGCCGCCTGGCGCGACCGGGCCCGGCCCGCCACCCTCGCCGCCTGGAGCCACCGCTGGCCCAAGACCAGCGTGGAGGAGACCTGCGCCCACCCCGACACGGTCGGCATCCCGCTCGACCGGCTGGCCGGGGAGCGGGGCACGACTCCGTTCGACCTCCTGCTCGACCTGGCGCTGAGCGACGGCATGGCCACCCGCTTCCGCATCGTGCTCGACAACGACGGCGACGACGAGATCGCCGGCCTGCTGGCCGACGAGCGCACGCTGCTCGGCCTGTCCGACGCCGGGGCCCACGCCAGCCAGCTGTGCGACGCCTGCTTCTCGACCCACCTGCTGGGCCATTGGGTGCGCGAGCGGGAGGCGCTGACGCTGGAGCAGGCCGTGTGGCGGCTCACCGGCCATCCCCACCGGGCCTTCCGGCTCGCGGGCCGCGGCCTGGTGCAGGACGGGTTCTACGCCGACCTCGTCGCCTTCGACCCCGACCGGGTGGGCACCACGCCGGTCGAGCGGGTGGCGGACCAGCCCGGCGGCGCCGACCGCCTGATCGTGCGGAGCACGGGCGTCGAGCACGTCTGGGTCAACGGCGTCGCCACCCGCCGCCACGGCGAGGACGTCCCCGGCGCCGCCCCGGGCCGCCTGCTGCGGCGCTGACGGCCTACGCCCGGACGGGCGGGTCCAGCTGGTACAGCTCGGTGGCCGTCCGCTGGAGCACCTTGCCCACGATCTCCTCGGGGATGCCCTCCAGCGACGTCTCGATCACGTCGCGGGGGCTGGGCGACTCCGACGCCGGGCCGGGCGAGAGGCTGGTGGCGTGGGGGAAGTCGGTCTCGAACATCAGGTTGTCGGCCAGCTTGTCGATGACCGCCCGCACCGAGTCCCGCTCGAACCAGTACATGCCGTAGACCTGGCGGTAGAGGTACTCGCTCGGCAGCAGCCGGTCGGGGTAGTCCTTGTGGGCCCCCACGTTGAGCCACTGCCAGTCCATGCTCTCGCCCAGGAACGGCAGCCAGCCGGCGCCGTTCTCGACCGACACGAACTTGAGCTCGGGGTAGCGGTGGCACACGCCGCTCAGCACCACCTCGGCGATGTTCTGGGCGTTGCCCAGGAGCACGAGCGAGCTCTCCCGGGTGAAGTCCATCTTCTTGGACTGGTCCACGGCGCCCTTGAGGTCGTCGGGGCTGGCCAGGAAGCCGACGTGGAAGTTCATGCTCAGGCCCATCTCCTGGGCCTGGCCGAGCAGCGGCTCCCAGTGGTCGTCGGCCAGGCGGGGCAGGCCGACCTTGTCGTAGCGGGCGGCGAACAGCACGCCCTTGTGGCCGAGGCCGTGGGCCCGGCGCATCTCGGCCACCGAGGCGTCGACGTCCCAGAACGGCAGCATCATCATGGGGATCAGCCGGCGGCTGTCGGCCGAGCACCACTCGGCCAGCCAGTCGTTGTAGGCCCGCACGCACTCGGTGGCCAGCTCGGGCGGCATGTTGTTGAGGAAGACGTGGCTGTGGAACCCCAGGATGTTGGGGTAGAGCAGCTGGTAGTAGACGCCGACCTCGTCCATGTAGTCGAGCCGGGCCTTGGCGTCGACGGCGGGCAGGAACGCTTCCTCCAGCCGCCGCGGGTGCGACGGCGGGTACTCGGGCCAGCGGGCCTGGGCGAAGGCGCCGGCGCCGTAGAGCTTCTGGTCGCCGATGTACCAGTAGTCCTCCTGGCGGCGCTCGTGGAAGCGCACGTGCGGCACCAGGTCGCCCCAGCGGTCCGAGACGCGCGAGGTCCACAGGTCGGCCGGCTCGATGATGTGCGAGTCCACGTCGGCCACCGCGTAGCGCTCGCACAGGGGAACCGGTGTCTCGTGGTCGGCCATGCCTGCTCCCGGTGGGCTAAGCGAGTGTTCGCTCACTAACTATAGTGGCGCCGGCCCGATCGTCCGCAACGGCTCCCCGGTGGGCCAGGGGACGGCCCGGTTGGAGATGAGGATCTGCTCGGGCAGCTCCACGGTGGCGGTGACGCCGAAGCCGCGGGCGCTGTGCAGCCGGACGGTGATGCCGTGGCGGGCCGCCAGGTTCCCGGCCACGTAGTGCCCGAGGTACTTGGACGGCGCGATCGTGAACGACTCGGCCCCGGCCAGGCGCCGGTTGGCCGCCTCGATCTCCGAGCCGGGCATGCCGAGGCCGGAGTCGACGACGGCGATGGCGTAGCCGCCGTGCCGGGGTGCCCCGTGGACCTCGACCTTGCGGTCCGGCGGCGAGAACACGAGGGCGTTCTCGATGAGCTCGGCCAGCAGGTGGGCCAGGTCGGCCGCGGCCGAGCCCGAGATGGTGGCGGTGGTGTCGACGTGGAGCACGACCCGCTGGAAGTCCTCGACCTCACCCACGGCGGCCCGGACCACGTCGGACACCCGCAGCGGCTGGACCCAGCGGCGGGGCGGATCGATGCCGGCCAGCACGAGCAGCGACTCGGCGTTGCGGCGCATGCGGGTGGCCAGGTGGTCCAGCCGGAACAGGTTCGACAGGGTGTCGGGATCGGCCTCGTGGGTCTCCAGCTCGGTGATGAAGTCGAGCTGGCGGCCGAGCAGGTTCTGGTTGCGCCGGCCCAGGTTCACGAAGCTGTCGGCGATGTTGCGGCGCAGCACGGCCTGCTCGATGGCCAGGTCGAGCGCCGAGTCCTGCACGGTGTTGAGCGCGGCGGCCACGTCCGCCACCTCGTCCCGGGTCGTCACGTCGACGGGGATGACCTCGGGCACCTGGACGTCCTCGCCGAACGGCGTGTCCAGGATGCGGGCCACGGCCATCGGCAGCCGGCGCTCGGCCATGTCCTTGGCCTGGCGGGTCAGCGACCGCAGCGGCCGGGTGATCGACAGCGACACGAGCACGGTCAGGGCCACGGCGGCCGCGAACGTCAGCACCATCACGAGCCCGAGCCGCTTCTCCCGGCTGGAGGCGTCGGCGTTGAGCTCGTCGGCGCGTGCCTGCAGCCTGTCGGCCACCGCGTCCCGGTAGCCGACGTAGGCCAGTTGCTGGTCCTCGGGCACGTCGAGGCCGGCCAGCAGCGTGGGGACGTCGATGTTCCCCGTGGATATGGCCTGGGCGGACTGAGCGTCGAGGACCTGCGTGAAGTCCAAGGGGAACTGCTGCCGGGCGATGTCGGCGAAGTCCCCCTTGGGGTTCTCCAGCTGATCGGAGTAGCGGGCGAAGGCGGTGGACAGCTTGGCGACCTTGGCGATCTCGCCCGGGCTGTTGAAGCCGGGGGCGTCGCCGGGCGAGGTCGGCAGCGTCGCCGGGAACACGAGGGCGTTGGCCAGCTGGGGGACGGTCTCCAGCTGGCGGGTCACGGTCTCGGTGAGGCGCGCGCCCTGGCGCAGCTCGGGGTCGTCCATCGCCACCGAGATCCGCGACATGCCGCCCATGAACGGCTCGATCAGGCCGGTGAACTGGTCGAACACCCCGGTGCTCACGTCGATGTTCTGCAGGTCGAGCGTGCCGCCCGCGACCTCCTCGTCGATCTGGCGCCGCAGCTCGTCGCGCTGGGCGAGGCCGTCAAGGGCGGGGGCGAAGGCGGCGCGTGCCTCCTCGCCCAGCCGGTCGAGCTCCGCCTCGAACTGGTCGAGCGCCTTGTCGGTGGCGGCCCGGGTGTTGTCGAAGCCGGAGACCTCGAGCCGCAGCTGGCTCTGGACCCCGACGAGGTAGGCGGTGGCCCAGTTGCGCTCGTTCTGGAGCGCGGTGATCAGGCCGTTGGGCCCGATGGTGGCGGCGGCGAGGTTGGTCTGGTCCCGCACCTCGCGGGCGTTGTTCGCCAGGCCGGAGACCTCGATCACCGTCACGATCCCCATGGCGACCAGGGGGACGGACAGGGCCAGGGCGAGCTTCAGGCGGATGGGCAGGCGCATCTACGGCTCCGGGACGGCGCGCAGGTGCTGCGCCATCATCAGGGGCGTCACGCTCAGGACGCCCGAGTCGACAGGAAGGGTGACGCCCGTGATCCAGCGGGCCTCGTCGCTGGCGAGGAAGGTGGCCGCCCAGCCGACGTCCCAGCCGGTGCCGGGGGTGCCGAGCAGGCCCGCCTCGTTGCGCAGCGTGTTCATGTACTCGGTCCGCGGCCCCTGGCCCGACACCGAGAGCACCATCGGCGTGGTGATGTGGCCGGGAGCGACGGCGTTGACCCGGATCCCCTGGCGGCCGTGCGAGTACGCCATGTCCACGGTCATGGCGCTCAGCCCGCCCTTGGCGGCCGAGTACGCCACGGTGCCGTCACCCCGCAGGGCGGAGATCGAGGAGACGTTGACGATGGCGCCGGCGCCCTGGGCGGCCATGGGCGGCACCGCGTACTTGCAGGCCAGGAAGGCGGTCCGCAGGTTGATGGCGAAGGCCCGGTCCCAGGCCTCCTCGCTGGTGTCGACGACCGTGCCGACCGACGCCAGCCCGATGTTGTTGACGAGGATGTCGAGGCGGCCGAAGCCGTCCAGCGCGGCCTGGACCATGGCCTCGCAGTCGGCGGCCCGGGTGGCGTCGCCGGCGAAGACCGCGGCCTCGCCGCCCTCCTCCTCGATCATGCGCAGCGTGTCCTCGGCCCGTTCGGCGTGCAGGTCCACGAGCAGCACCCGGGCGCCTTCGCGCGCGAGCACCACCGCAGTGGCCTTCCCGGTGCCGACGCCCGGCCCCGGTGTCGATCCGGCTCCGGTGACGATCGCGACTTTCCCCTCCACGCGCCCGGCGCGTTCCCCCATAGGTCCCTTCCCTCTGTCTCGTTCTCCGGCGCCGGCCCTCAGCGGGTCAGCAGCGCCGCCCCAGCTTCGATGCCCCCTACGTTGGTGATCGCCACGACCTCGGCTCCGGCGACCTGTCTGTCCCCGGCTTCGCCCCGGAGCTGGCGGACAGCCTCGGCCGTGTGGCCGAAGCCGGCGTGCAGCCGGCCGCCCGAGAGCTGGCCGCCCCATGTGTTGAGGGGGAGGTCGCCGTCCAGCGCGATGCGCTTGCCGCCCTCGACGAACGAGCCGGCCTCGCCGGTCCCGCAGAAGCCCATGGCCTCCAGCCACCACACGACCTCGATGGAGAAGCCGTCGTAGAGCTGGGCGGCGTCGACGTCTCCCGGTCGCAGGTCCGTGCGGGCCCACAGAGCAGCCCCGGTGGCGTGGCCCACCCGGCTCATGTCCTCCCACTGGTCCCACGAGGGCCGGCTGTCGATCACGCCGGCCATGGCTGCGATGCGGACCGGCGCCCGCAGGTCCGGCGCGGTCTCGGCCGCCGACACGACGATGGCGGTGGCCCCGTCCACGGGCACGTCGCAGTCGTAGAGGCAGAGCGGCCACGAGATCATGCGCGCCGCCAGGTAGTCCTCGACGGTGAGCGGCGTGCGGTAGACGGCGTCGGGGTTGAGCCCGGCGTGCGCCCGCTGGGTCACCGGGATCCAGGCGAGTTGCTCGCGGGTCAGGCCGTGGTCGTGCATGTACCGGGTGGCGAAGGGCGCCACCTGGCAGACGGGCGAGAGCATGCCGACGGGCAGCAGCCAGGCCAGCGGGCCCTCGGCCTCGGGGTGGATCGACCCGTAGGCGGGCCGGCCGCCGGCGTTGCGGGCGGCGCTGCCCTCCTTGACGGTGCGCCAGACGACCGCGTGGCGGGCCTGCCCGGTGGCGACGGCCATGGCCGCGCCGTAGAACGGCAGGCTCATGCCCTCGACCTGGCCCTGGCGCCAGGTGGTGGTGAGCCGTAGCGCGTCCTGGACCTCGTACAGGTCGCCGTTGGCGTAGCCCGGCAGGTTGGCCTTGCCGCCCCCCGGGAACATGGCGAGGCCGTCGATGTCGTCGACGGCCAGGCCGGCGTCGTCCACCGCGGCCAGGATCGCGTCGAGGGTGAGCTGGAAGCCCGAGCGGTCGACGTGGCGGCCGATGGCGGACTGGCCGACGCCCGAGATGACCGCCCGCCGCTCCAGCAGGTCGGTCGCCGTCACCCTCCGCCGCCCGCGGGCAGGAAGCTGGGGATGGCGAAGCCGCCGGGGCCCGGCTCGAAGCCGATCTCGACCTCGGCCCCGACCGTCACGTCCCCCGGGTCGCGGCCGCGCAGCCGCCCGGCCACGCGCACGCCGGGGTGGGCCGGGAACTCCACCAGCACGATCGCGTAGGGCACCTCCAGGTCGGGGAGCCAGCGCTGGTGGTTGACGGTGTAGCTGTAGACCACGCCGCGGCCGGTGACCTCGACGGGTGCCAGGTCCCGGCCGCGGCAGGTCCGGCACATCCCCCGCGGCGGGAAGTTGTCGCTCCCGCAGGCGGCGCAGCGCTCGACCACGAGGCGCCCGGCCCGGGCCGCGGCCCAGAACGCAGCGGTCTCGTCCGTGACTCCAGGAGGAATGCCGGTTGTCGCGTCACCATTGACTCGCACTGGCCCTG
>DATBGF010000033.1:0-2701 GCA_036558145.1 Acidimicrobiales bacterium | reverse complement strand
GTTCGTCCGCGGCAGCCGGCGCTCGGCCGCCAGCCAGCGGATGGTGATGACCGCGGTGGCGGCGACCACGGGCAGGAGCAGGAGGCGAGCACCGGGTCGCAGCGAGGCGAGCATCGTGAGCGTGTGGTGGTTGACCTGGCCGGCCGGCAGCCGGTCGATCCGGTCGGGCGTGTGCCCGTCCGCCGCCACCCACACCAGCGCGGCGATGTGCCAGGCGAAGTACATGATCCGCTCGAGCCGGCCGTCGGTGTCGCCCACCTTGCGGCCGTAGATCCGGGTGACGCCGTAGCGCTGCATGATCGTGTGCTCGGCGTTCCAGAGCCCGGCGACGATGGCCACGAGCGTGATGCTGATCGACATGCCCGCCACCGCGAGGAGGAGGAACACGAGCGGGCTCCACATGAACAGCGCCCGCCGCGACTCGTACTGGTCGCGGTCGCCGTAGACGAGGGGGAGCGTCAGGGGTTGGTGGGACGCCGACAGCAGGAACACCGACACGGCGAACAGGGCGAGCGCGTGCGGGTCGTGCTCGAGGGCGCGGGCCACGAGCAGGAACGGGACCCACACGAAGGCGAGGGCCGTGTCGAACAGCGGTCCATGGATCCAGACCGCCTCGCGTGCCACCGCCCCGTCCACTCCCCCGGCCACCGCGGCCAACCGTAGCCCTCAGCTGGCAGCCGCGGGGCGGCTCCTGCCGGCCCGGCGCTGCCAGCTGACCGAGGGCGGCCAGCTGCCAGGGTCAGGCGGCGGCGGTGGGGTCCCAGGCGGCCAGGTCGGCGAGGCGGGGGTCGTTCGAGAACATCTCGACGATGGGCTGGGCGAGCCCCAGGCGGCGCTGGAGCCGCTTCACCTCGAGCTCCTGGTCCCACAGCACGAGGGTGGCGGCCAGGCCGGCCTCGCCGGCCCGGGCGGTGCGGCCCGAGCGGTGCAGGTAGGTCTTGTGGTCCTCGGGCGGATCGAAGTGGAGCACGACGTCGATGTCGTCGATGTGCAGACCGCGGGCGGCCACGTCGGTGGCGACCAGCGCGGGCAGCCGGCCCTCCATGAAACGGGCGAGGGCGGTCTCGCGATCGCGCTGGCGGAGGTCGCCGTGGATGGCGGCGGCCCGGACGCCCTGTTCGCGGAGGTCGGCCACCAGCCGGTCGGCGCCTCGCTTGGTGCGCACGAAGACGAGGGTCCGCTTGCCGCCGTTGATGATGGCGGCGGCCACCTTCACCTTGTCCATCTGGTGGACCATGAGGAAGCGGTGCTGCATCTCCTCGACGGTCACCGTGGGCGAGGACACCTCGTGGAACACGGGGTCGCGCTGGTAGCGGCGGACGAGGGTGTCGACCGCCCCGTCGAGGGTGGCGGAGAACAGCAGCGTCTGCTGGCGGCTCGGCGTGCGGCGGAGCAACCACTCGACCTGCGGCAGGAACCCCATGTCGGCCATGCGGTCGGCCTCGTCGACGACGACGACGCTGACGTCGTCGAGCGACACCGCGTCACGATCCAGCAGGTCGATGAGCCGGCCGGGGGTGGCGACGATGAGCTCGACGCCCTTCTTGACGGCAGCCAGCTGGCGCTCCATCTTCGCCCCGCCATACACGGCGGCGACCCGGACGCCCACGACCGCGCCCAGCGGGTCGAGGACGTCGTGGACCTGGAGGGCAAGCTCGCGGGTGGGCACGAGCACGAGGCCGCGGGGGCGATGCGGCGCGGCGCGCTCGAGGGACTGGAGCATCGGCAGCCCGAAGGCGAGCGTCTTGCCCGAGCCGGTCTTGGCCTTGCCGCAGACGTCGCGGCCGGCCAGCGCATCGGGGATGGTGAGCGCCTGGATGGGAAACGGTTCGGTGATGCCCTGACGCTCGAGCAACTCGTCGAGCTCGGACGCGATGCCGAGCGCGGCAAACGTGGTGGTCATTCCTTGACGATCTGAGGGCACCGGTCGGCGCTCGCCTCAGTCGCACAAGGTTACCGGGTGTCGCCCGTTCCGGGGGGACGCCCGACGACGGGCTCGTCCTGCGGGACCACGACCTCGTCGTCCTCGGCCGGCGGGGGGCGCCAGCGGGCGAGCTGCGGGCGCCAGCGGGCGATGGCGAACACGCCGAGCACGCACGCCAGCCCACCCGACACGACGGAGAACTGGGCGCTGGTCAACGCCGCGACTGCGCCGGCCTCGGCGTCGCCCACCCGCGGGCCACCGGTCACCACCGCGATGTTGATCGCGAAGAGCCGCCCTCGGAGCCGGTCCGGCACCTGGAGCTGGAGGATCGTTCCCCGGAACACCGCCGACAGCACGTCGGCCCATCCCGCCACGACGAGGAAGGCCAGGCCGAGCGGCAGGATCGTGACGAGGCCGAAGCCCGCGATCGCCAGGCCCCACACGATCACGGCGGCGATCACGGCCCGGCCCGGGCGGCGCACGTGGCCGACCCAACCGGTCGTGAGCGCACCGACCAGCGCGCCGATGCCCGGCGCGGCGTAGAGCAGGCCGACCGTCCCGGCGCCGCCGCCGTACAGCTCGGTGCCGAGCTGGGGGAACAGGGCCCGGGGCATGCCGAACACCATGGCGTTGATGTCGATGAGGAACGCGCCCTGCACCGCCTTCTGCTCGCGCAAGTAGCGCAGGCCCTCGCGCACCGAGAAGACGCTCGCCCGCGTGCCACCGCCCGCCGGCACCATCGGCAACATCAGCACGAGCCCGGCGATCGCCGCCCCG
>DATBGF010000032.1:0-7647 GCA_036558145.1 Acidimicrobiales bacterium | reverse complement strand
AGGCTCACCTCGGGGACCGGATGGACGAGCGGTACCGGCTCTGGTTCGTCGAGCACGCCATGCACACCGGCGGAGCGGAGCCGGTCGCCGGCCTCACGTCCGACGTCCGTCCCGCCCGCCGGACCCGGATCGTGTCGTACCTCGGCGTCCTCCAGCAGGCCCTGCGGGACGTGGCGGCCTGGGCCGAGCTCGGGATCGCACCGCCGGCCAGCACCGGGTGCACCTACGTCGACGGCCAGGTCCACGTGGCGGACGGTGCCGCGGCCCGCCGGGGGACGCAGGCGGTCGTCCGGGCCACCGCCAACGGGGGAGTGCGCACCGAGGTCGCCGCGGGCGAGCCGGTCCGGTTCCGGGCCGACGTCGAGGTGCCGGTCGGCGCGGGCGGGGTCGTGGGCGTCGAGTGGGACTTCGAGGGCACCGGCGAGTACCCGCTGGTCGAGGACGACCTCGATCCCGCCCTCGCCCGCTACACCTCGGCCGTGACCCACACCTTCACCGAGCCGGGGACGTACTTCCCGGCCGTGCGGGTGACCAACCAGCGCGCGGTCGACGCCGGCACCCCGCACTGCCGCATCTTCAACCTCGGGCGGGTGCGGGTCGTCGTGCGCTAGTCAGCCACGAGGCAGCGATCGAGGAACGCGGTGATGTGCTGGCGCGCCCGCTCGGCCAGGGCCATCGGGAAGCGCAGGAAGCCGTGGATGCAGTCGGGATAGACGGCGAGCTCGGCCTCGTTGCCCCACGCCCGCCAGCGGGCGGCCATGAACAGGTTGTCGTCCAGCAGGTGGTCGGCGTGGCCCACGGTGAACAGCGCGGGCGGCAGGCCGGTCAGGTCGGCGTACAGCGGCGAGCACGCCGGATCGGACAGCTCGGCCAGGCTGCGTCCCGGCAGGTAGGCGTCGACCACCTCGTCGTGGATGCCGCCGATGACGTCGGGCAGATCGCTGGGCCGGATGCCGCGCAACGACGGCGTCTGGCTGAAGTCGTACAGGCCGTACTCGAAGTTGATCCCGGCGACCCGATCGATGCGGCCCAGCTCGTCGCGGATGCGCAGCACGGTCGTGGCCGTGTGGGTCCCGCCGGCCGACTCGCCGCCGATCAGCAGCCGGCCCTCGCCGCCGTCGAGCAGCGCCGCCGCTACGGCCAGGCAGTCGTCGCCGCCGGCGGGGAACGGGTGCTCCGGGGCCAGGCGGTAGTCGACGGAGACCACGGTGACGCCCAGGTCCTTGCTGATCGCCACGTTGGTGAAGTCGTCCATGCGGGCGGCGCCGAACATCATGGCGCCGCCGTGGATCTGCAGGTACGTGCCCCGCGGCTCGGGGTGGCGGAAGACCCGGCACGGCACGCCCGCGATGACCTCCTCGACCGCGTCGGGCGAGGCGGGGACGAGCTCCTCGATGCCCTGGCGGATGCGGGCGAGCCGCGTCGCCCGGTCCTCGCCGGGCGGGCCCGTCAGCTGCATGGCCTCGACCACGACCGGGGTCAGGGCGCGGGCCTCGGCCCGCAGGTCTTCGTACTCGTCGGGCCACAGGCTCACGGGGAGTGCCTCCTTGGGACGGTTGCGGTCGCGGCGGCGCCGCTGCGGGCGATGGCCCGCTCGTCGGTGCCGAGGTAGCTGGCGACGACGGCGGGATCGTGGCGGACGGTCGCGGGGTCGCCCTCGGCGATGACGCGGCCGAGCTCCAGGCAGTAGACGCGGTCGCTGATGCTCATGATCAGCGGCATGTCGTGCTCGATCACGAGCAGCGAGGCGCCGAGCTCGCGGCGCACCTCGAGGATCAGCGGGCCGAACGCCTCGGTCTCGCGCTGGGCCACGCCGGCGGTCGGCTCGTCCAGGCACAGGACCCGGGCGTCCAGCGCGAGCAGGCCGGCCAGCTCGACGATGCGCCGGGTGCCGGTGGACAGGTCGCCGACGTAGGCGTCGGCGTAGGCCCCGAGGCCGAGGAAGTCGACCAGGTCGTGGACCTCGGACCGCCGCGCCCGCTCCAGGCGGACCGAGCGGGGCAGGCACAGCGCGCTGGCGAGCAGGCCGGTGCGCCGGCGGGCCTCGAACGCCACGAGCACGGTCTCGCACACGGTCAGCTCGGGGAACAGCGTGGCGGCCTGGAAGCTCCGCCCCAGGCCCGCCCGGGCCCGGCCGGCCGCCGTGCGCGGCGCGGGCCGGCCGAGCAGCTCGACGGTCCCGCCGGCCGGGACGAAGCCGCCGATGGCGTTCATCAAGGTGGATTTGCCGGCGCCATTGGTGCCGATCAGGCCGACGACCTCGCCCTCGGCGACCTGGATCGAGGCGCGGTCGACGGCGGCGATGCCCCCGAACCGGACGGCGATCTCGGCCGCCCGCAGGGCCGGTGTCCCCGCGGGCAGGGGAGCGTGGCTGACCGCGGCCCGTACCGGGACGGCGGGGCGGGGGGTCGCCGGCGCCGGTCCGGCCCGTCGCTCGGCCCAGTCGACGATCGCGGTCCGGGCGGCGTAGCCGATCTGGACGATGCCGCCGGGGAAGTAGAGGAGCAGCACGAGCAGGCCGAGGCTGGACGTCAGCAGCGGCACGAGGTCGTTGCCCGGGAAGAACGCGGGCAGCCCGATGACCCACACCGCGCCGAACACGGCCCCGGACACGGAGCCGAGGCCGCCGATCACGACGATCGAGACCAGCAGCAGCGAGTCGGCCACCGTGAACAACCGGTCGCTCGGGATCGCCTGCACGTTGGCGGCGAGGAGCGCGCCGCCCAGCGCCGCCATCCCGCCGGACAGCGCGAAGGCCCGGAGCCGGGTCATGGTCGTGGACACCGTGTAGGCGGACGCCCCGTCCGGGTTGTCCCGGACCGCGATGGTCCCCCGGCCGATGCCGGTGCGGCGCAGGCGGGCCACCATCGCCACGGCCACGATCACGATCGCGAGGACCAGGTAGTAGAAGGACCGCTGCGAGGTCACGTCGATGCCGAAGACGTCCGAGCGGCGCAGCGGCACCGACTCGGAGAAGCCGCCGCTGAGCAGCGGGCGATCGTAGAGGTACTGGCTGGCGGCCAGGCCGAAGGCGAAGGTCACCACGGCCAGGTAGAGGCCGCTGACCCGCAGGGCGACCACGCCGATCAGCGCCGCGAGCCCGGCGGTGATCAGCACCGCCAGCAGGAGCGCCGGCCCGAAGCGCAGCGGGACGATCCCGGCGTGCACCAGGCGGGCGTCCCCCCAGCCGATGTCGACGTTGAGGCCCCGCGTGAACGCGGCGGTCAGCAACGCGCCGATCCCGGCGAACGCCATCTGCCCCAGCGAGAGCTGGCCCGCCCACCCGGTGAGCACGGTCAGGGACAGCGCGCACAGGGCGAAGCCCAGGATCGAGGTGTAGAGGAGCTGCCGGGACGGCCCGGTCATGATCAGCGGGAGCACGATCGCGACCACGGCCACGAGCACCAGGCCCAGCCGGTCGATGTGGCGGAGCCACCAGGTCGCCCGCAGGCGCTCCGGGATGGGCCGGACCTTGGCGGCGAAGGAGAAGACCTGGGTCTCCCGGGGGCCCCGCTGGCCCTGGCGCTGCACCGCCACCAGCACGGCCAGGAAGATCAGGAAGTCCATCAGCCCCGGCTGGTCGAGGACGTTGAATCCGACCAGGGCCTGGACGACGCCGATGGCGATCCCGGCCACGAACGCCCGGGGGAACGAGACCATCCCGGCGATGACGGCCGCCGCCAGCGCCCGCACCAGGGTGCTGGGCCCGAGGGTGTCGAGATCCTGGACCGATCCCGCCTGGCCGGCGAGGAGGGCCAGGGACAGCGTGGCCAGCCCGCCGGCGATGGCCCACACCAGCGTCGACACCAGCTTGGGGCTGATCCCCGCGAGGCGGGCGAGGTCCGGGTTGTCGGCCGACGCCTTCACCGCCTTGCCGACCGCGGTGTGGTTGAGCAGCCACCCCAGCGCCACCGCCACCAGCGGGACGACGGCCACGATCGCCAGCGCCGGACCCGTGACCCGGATGCCGGCGACCTCGTGGACGTTGCCGATCGCGACCGGGAAGCGGGCGCCGGCCGCGTCGATCTCGGGCAGGGCCAGCAGCAGTGCCAGCGACAGCTGGGCGATGCCGATCGTGGCCACGAACACGATGACCCGCGGGGCCTCGAACAGCCGCCGGATAACGGCCAGCTCGACGACCGCGCCGTAGATGGTGCCGGTGGCGAGGCCGAGCGCGAGGGCGAGCCAGAACGGCACGCCGTACTGCACGGCCAGGAGGGCGAACAGGCCCGCGCCGAGGAGGCCGAGGTTGGCGACCGCGAAGTTGATCACCCGGGTCGAGCGGTACACGAGCACGATCCCCATGGCGACGAGGCCGAACACCATGCCGGACACGACGCCGTCGAAGAGCAGCTGCTTCGTGAACAGCGTGGCGAGCACGGCTCAGCCGCCGTCCCGGCCCAGGAAGACCGCCCGGGCGAGGTCGTCGCGCTCCAGCAGGTCGGCGGCCGGCCCGGCGAAGCGCACCTGGCCCTTCTCCAGGAACACGGCCCGGTCGGCCACGGCCAGGGCGACGTTCAGCGACTGCTCGACGATCACGATGGTCGAGCCCGCGTCCTTGAGCCGGGCGACGACGTCGAGCAGCTGCGACACCATGACCGGCGACAGCCCGAGGGACAGCTCGTCGATGAGCAGGACCTCCGGCTCGTGCAGCAGGGTGCAGCCGAGGGCGAGCATCTGCTGCTCGCCGCCCGACAGCGAGCCGGCGGCCTGGCCCTGGCGGCCGGCGAGGCCGGGGAACAGCCCGAGCACGTGGGCGATGCGCCGTTCCTGGTCGGCATGGTCGTGGCGGTAGACGAACCCGGCCATCTCCAGGTTCTCCCGCACGGTCATCTGCGGGAACACGCCCTTGCCGCCCGGCAGCAGGCGGATCCCGAGGCTCCCGCGGCGCTCGGGCGCCACGTAGGTGACGGTCAGGCCGTTGTGCCGGACGACGCCGCGGGACGGGGTCCCGAGACCGGCGATCACCCGCAGGATCGTCGACTTGCCGGCGCCGTTGGTCCCGAGGAGCGCGAGTACCTCGCCCCTTTGCACCTCGAAGCCCACGTCGAAGAGGACCTGGACGGGGCCGTAGGCGAAGTCGATGCCGGACACCTGCAGCACCGGCACCGTGTCGGGCTCGGCCCGGCGGCGCCGGTGCTCGTCCATCTCCTCGCGGAGCTCCTCGACCACCAGCGAGAGGTCGTTGCGGATGTAGCGCGAGCTCCGCAGCACCAGCCAGCCGCCGATCAGCGACGACGGCACGACCAGGATCAGCACCGCGGCCCGCGGCCCGATGGCGTCGGTGAAGAACGCGGCGAGCAGCGCACCGCCGGTGGCGCCGACGAAGAAGACGTAGATCGCGCCCAGCGCGTTGCCCATGCCGCGGAGGCGGTAGGGGGTCACCGACTGGAGGACCGGCCCGACCATGGTGAAGGCGGTGAGCAGGCAGACCTGGGGGATCACCCCGGCGAAGGCGAAGGTCAGCGCGGTGGGCATGACGTACTGGAGCGGGACCGCCAGCGCGACGGGCAGGATCAGCAGGCCGACCAGGCGCAGGGCCCGCTCGGGGTCCTCCCGGAACCGGCCGTCGTAGCCCCGGGCCGCGAACGGCAGGACGGCCACGACGAACAGGCCGCCGAGGCTGCCGATGAGGCCGCGTTCGAGGGCGCTGAGGCCGAAGCGGTCCTCGACGTAGAGGTTCGCCAGCACGGGCGTCGTGAACAGCCCGAAGCCGATGGCGGCGAAGGCCAGCATCGTGGTCCGCAGCGTCCGGATCTGGCGGAGCCGGGCGAACACCGACTCCGTGGACATCGGCGGCGACTCGGTGTCGATGACCTCCCCGAGCACGTCGAGCATCTCGAACTGGCCCCGCGGCCGCTCCCGGATGCGCAGGGCCGCGACCGCCCCGATCAGCACCGGCAGCCCGAGGACGAAGTAGGACCAGCGCCAGCCCTCCGGCCCGCCCGCGAGGTCGGCGATGCCGCCCACCAGCGCCGGGCTGGCCGCCAGGACGAGGAGGCCTGCGCCCATCGTCGTGGCGCTGAGCCGGCCGCGCACGCCGATGGGGTAGCTGTCGGCCAGCAGCGATCCGTGGACCGGGAGCGTGGCGGACTTGGCGATCCCGACCCCGAAGCGGGCGAGGAACAGGCTGAGGGCGTTCGCCGCCAGGCCGGAGGCGAAGACCGTGGCGGCGAAGGCGGTGCTGGCGAGGGCGATGATCGGCGGCCGCCGGTAGCGGTCGGCGAGCCACCCCATCGGCACCGCGCCGAGGACCAGGAAGCCGCCCGACGCCGCGCTGATGAAGACGATCACGCCGTTGCTGACCCCGAAGGTGTCGCGGATGTCCGGCGCCAGCACGCCGAGCGAGGCGGCCTCCAACTGCTCGAAGGCGTTGAGCAGCAGCAGCACGACGAACGTGTAGGCCCCGCCCACCGCCAGCCCCTGGCGCAACGAGAGCGGGGCGGTCCCGACCCCCGGCAGCAGGTCGTCGGCGAAGAGGACCTCCTCGCCGGCCTGGGCCGCGCGGCGCTCGGCCTCGGCCTCCAGGACGGCATCGGCGAGCCCCGCCGCGCCCGTCCTGGGTTCGCCCGCGCTCACATCGCCCACCTCCCCCCGAGGTGCATGCCTAGAACCTTATTCTCACACCTGGAAGCACAATCTCCATCCTCCGCGCTTCCCATCACCGGCGACGCAGAATATGGTTCGGATGGACAGTGTACCGACCGGTCGGCCGCCATGTCGGCGGGCGGCCGGGGGGAGAGGGGGGCCACGATGGGGCCGTATCGCATGGCAAGGCCGGCGGCGGTCGCGACCGCGGTCGCGCTGCTGATCGGCGCGTGCACGTCCGGCGGTGACGACGACGCGGCGCAGACCGAGACCACGGCGGCCCGCACCGGACCGGCGCCCGGGGTCACCGACGACACGATCAAGGTGGGCGTGACCTACGTCGACACCCAGGCCCTGGTGGCGGCGGGCCTCCACTACGACCTGGGCGACCACCAGGCCGTCTACCAGGCGCTCTTCGACGACATCAATGCCAGTGGCGGCATCAACGGCCGCAAGATCGAGCCCGTCTTCGCCCCGATCGACCCGGTGTCGACGGCACCGGCCGAGGAGAAGTGCGTGCAGCTCACAGAGGACGAGGACGTCTTCGTCGTCACCGGCTTCTTCCTCGCCGACGCGGTGCTGTGCCCGGTCGCCACCCACGCCACCGCCGTCGTCGGGGGCGAGATGACCCCGGAGCGGCTCGACCAGGCCCAGGCCCCCTGGATCACCTGGCTGCCCGACACCGACCAGCCCGAGGCCGTGCTGCGCCGCTTCGACGACGAGGGGCTGCTCGACGGCACGGTCGCCGTGTGGGCCGCCGCCCGGGACAAGGAGGAGGTCGACCAGCACATCGTCCCCACGCTGGAGGACCTGGGCGCCGACCCGGTCGCCGTCGCCAGCGCCGTGGCTCCGGCCGACGACCAGGCGGCGCAGCAGACCGAGACGATGACCTTCGCCGAGCGGTTCAAGGACGCCGGCGTCGACACCGTCGTACTGGTCGGCGTGAGCGGACAGGGCTGGCCGACGATCATGCAGTCCGACACCTCGTACCGCCCGAAGCTCCTCTTCACCGACCTGATCGGCCTGTCGGGCTTCGCCACCAACGCGGCCACGACCGAC
>DATBGF010000031.1:0-1715 GCA_036558145.1 Acidimicrobiales bacterium | reverse complement strand
CCGCTCGTCGGTGTCGTAGCAGCCGGCCCGCAGCTCGGCGAAGGAGGTCGGCTCCATGCCGTACTCCTCGGGCGGCCGGCCGGCCACCGCGTTGAGCGCGACGTTGCTGATCTCCTGGCCCTCGTAGACCCAGGCGTTGGTGCCGTCGGCCCGGGTGACGAACTTGGGCGCCAGGTCGGCGTAGCGGGCGGGCAGCCGGCCCTCGAACACGTGCGGCGGCTCGACCACGTGGTCGTCCACGCTCACGAGCACCATGTCGTCGATGTTCACGGGCCGACCCCCTCACTCGCGAATCACTAACGAAAAACTAACAACCGAGTCACTACGAGGGTAGCAGGTCGGCCTGGACCACGCGCCGGAGCAGCTTGCCGGTCTCGGTGAACGGCAGGGCGTCCACGAAGCTCACGATCTCGGGCGTCTTCGAGCCCCGCAACGACGCCCGGGCGAACTCCTGGACCTCGACGGCGTCCAGGGTCACACCCGACCGGGGCACCACGACGGCCGCGATGCGCTGGCCCCACTCGTCGTCGGGGACGCCCACCACCGCGCACTGGGCGATGCCGGGGTGCTGGAGCAGCACCTCCTCGATCTCGGCCGGGGCGATGTTCTCGCCGCCCCGGATGATCGTGTCGTCGCTGCGGCCCTCGATGAACAGGTAGCCCTCGGCGTCGAGCCAGCCGCGGTCGCGGGTCGGGAACCAGCCCTCGGCGTCGAGCGGGGCCTCCCGGCCGGCGTACTCGCCCGACACCTGCTCGCCCCGGACCCAGATCTCGCCCGGCTCGCCGGTGGGCAGCGGCTCGCCCAGCGGGTCCCGGACCTCGACCTCGACGCCCGGCAGCACCCGCCCCGCCGAGCCCAGCCGGGCCGTGGCCACGGGATCGCCGTCGCGGGCGGCCCGGTGGTCGTCGGGGCCCAGCACCGCGATGGTCGAGCTGGTCTCGGTGAGGCCGTAGGCGTTGGTGAAGGCGGCGCCGGGCAGCAGCTGCATGGCCCGCTCCAGCACGGTGGCCGGCGTGCGGGCCCCGCCGTAGGACAGCGCCCGCAGCGTCGGCACGCCGCCGGCGTCGGCCTCCAGGGCGTCGCAGATGCGGGCCAGCATGGTGGGCACCACCATGGCGTTGGTGATCCCCTCCCGGCGCACCGCAGCGACCCACTCGGCCGCGTCGAACTGGGACAGGTAGACGACCCGGCGCCCGGCGTACAGGTTGCTGAGCAGGTTGGCGAGGCCGGCCACGTGGTAGGGCGGCACGCTCACGAGCACGGCCTCGTCCGGCCCGGCCCCGGCGAACTCGACGGTCTCGACCACGTAGGCGGCCAGGTGGCGATGGCGCAGCACCGCGGCCTTGGGCGCCGCCGTCGTGCCGCTCGTGTAGAGCAGGACGGCCTCGCCCTCGCCGTCGGCGGGCACGTCGCCTTCCCCGCCGGCGCGGGCCGTGGCCACGAAGTCGGCCGCCCCGATGATCCGGTGGCCCTTGGCCGCCAGCGCCTCGGCGGCGTCGCCCTCGGCCACGACCAGCGTCTCGCCCAGGGGGACCAGCAGGTCGTGGAGCTGCTCCACGCTCAGCCGGTAGTTCAGCGGGACGAAGGGCACGCCCGCGGCCGCGGCCGCGAACAGCCCGATCGGGAAGGCGAGGCCGTTGGTGCCGACGTAGGCCAGCGCGGCCGCGCCGTCGACGAGCGCACTGCCGCCCCACGCCGCGGCCAGCAGCTCGGCG
>DATBGF010000030.1:0-10175 GCA_036558145.1 Acidimicrobiales bacterium | reverse complement strand
ATCCAGCAGCTCTCACAGGTGTTCGACACCTACCAGCAGGGCAGCGTGGCGCTCGACCGCATCCGCGAGCTGCTGGCCGTGCCGGTCTCGGTCCCCGAGAGCGAGCACCCCGTGGACCCGGGCCGGGTCGTGGGGGAGCTGGTGTTCGACGACGTGTCCTTCGCCTACGCGGGGGCTCCCGAGCTGGCGCTGCAGGACGTGTCGCTCACGATCGACCCCGGGGAGACCGTGGCCTTCGTGGGCGAGACCGGCGCGGGCAAGTCCACGCTGGTGAAGCTGGCGGCCCGGCTCTACGACCCGACGGACGGACGCATCCTGGTGGACGGCGAACCGCTGCGGGACCTGGCCCTGGGCCCGTTCCGCCGGCAGCTCGGCTACGTGCCCCAGGAGGCGTTCCTGTTCACCGGGACCGTCCGGGACAACATCGCCTATGCCCGGCCCGACGCCAGCGACGCCGAGGTCGAGGCCGCGGCCCGGGCGGTGGGGGCGCACGACTTCGTGAGCCACCTCCCCTCGGGCTACCTGCAGCCGGTGGTGGAGCGGGGCCGCTCGCTGTCCTCGGGCCAGCGCCAGCTCATCGCCCTGGCCCGGGCCCAGCTGGTCGACCCGGCCATCCTGGTGCTCGACGAGGCCACGGCCAACCTCGACCTGGCCACCGAGGCCCAGGTGGTGCGGGCCATGGGCCGGGTGAGCGAGGGCCGCACGACCCTGCTCATCGCCCACCGGCTCCAGTCGGCGGCCCGCGCCGACCGCATCGTCATGCTCGACCACGGCGAGGTGGTCGAGGTCGGTGCCCACGCCGACCTGGTCGCCGCGGGCGGGCCCTACGCCGCGCTGTGGGCGACCTACACCGGCGAGGAGATCATCGACGTCACAGGCGTAGGGAGCCGTCCGGGCCCAGCTTGACGGCCCGGCCGATCTGCTCCTCGCCCGAGCGCAGCTCAGCCACCGTGTCGGCGTCGTCGCTGGTGGCCCAGGCCCGGCGGCCGTCGTCCAGCAGGCAGGCGGCCATGGCCCGCTCGGGGGCGCCGTCGCGGTCGTGGACCACCACCCACGACTCGATCGTGGCGGCGCCGTCGGGGTCCTCGCACACCTCGCGGGTGGGCAGCGCGTCGACGTCGCGCTGCACGTCGGCGGCCTGGAACCCGCCGGGCGGCGGCTCGGTCGAGTACAGCCCGAGCGCGTGCTTGGTGACGTAGCCGCCGTTGGCGGTGACCAGGCCGAGCGCCCCCGGATCGTCCCGCAGCACGCCGGCCATGGTGGCGACCGAGTGGGTCACGTAGTTGTTCCACGGCCCGCCCGCGAACGACAGCCCGCCGGTCACGGTCAGCGGCCGGTCCGGGCCCAGGCCTATCTCGGCCGCCCCGATCTGCACCGCGGACGGGAAGCACGAGTAGAGGTCGGCGTGGGCCACGTCGTCCACGCCCACGCCGGCCAGGGCGAACAGCCGTCGGGCCGCCATGCGGATGGCGCCGGAGGAGGCCAGGTCGGGGCGGTGCGAGACCGCGTAGGTGTCATGGGCCTGCGTGCCCGCCCACGGGAAGACCCAGCGGTCGCGGGGCACGCCCAGCGCCGCGGCCCGCTCGGCGGAGCACAGGATCAGCCCGGCGGACTGCTCCACCGCGTTGTTGGAGCACATCACCTTGGTGTACGGCCACACGATCCAGCGGTTGGACGGGCCCGCGGTGCGGATCTCCTCGGCGCTCCAGCGGTCCTGGATCCAGGCGTCGGGGTTGCCCGCGGCCACCTCGGAGAACCCGGCCCACAGCTCGCTCGTCGCCACCAGGTGCTCGTCCAGGGAGCGCCCGGCGGCGTGGCGCAGGGCCTGCTCGAACAGCGGGTAGATCTGGGTCGGCATGAACAGCCCGCGGGCCACCTCGGCCGGGTTGTTGAGGTCGCGCTCGGGCGACGTGTGGCGGGCCTCGGGGGCGTCGGGCGCCTCGACGGTCCAGTCCAGCTCGTCGCGGGGGGTGGCGCTGCGGGTGCGCCACGCCTCGGCGCCGCAGATCAGCACGGTGTCGGCGTCGCCGTTGGCGATGTCCAGGCAGGCCTGGGTGACCAGCGCCTGGGGCTCGTTGCCGCCGACCGGGCTGTGGGCCAGGTCGCGGGGCTCCGCGCCCAGCCGGTCGGCCACGAGGCGGGCGGCGTTGCGGTAGCGGCGGGAGAACATCGACACGACGCGCAGAGCGTCCGCCCCGGTCAGCAGGTCGGCCCCGGAGCGGGCGCCGCTGTCGGCGGCCGCCCGGCGGAGGGCCTCGGCCATCATGTCGAGGGGCTCGACCGCGGGCTCGCCGCGGTCAACGCGGTTGCTCCACTGGCCGACCCCGACGAGTACCGGAGTGCGCGCGTCGGGTGTCATGTCTCTCCTTTCGGGAGGCCAACCTACAATCACTGCATCGACATCCTGTTGGTGTGCACCGCCAACCAGTGCCGATCCCCCATGGCCGAAGGCTTGCTGCGCAGGCTTTTCGCCCGCGCGGGCGTCGGCGCCGAGGTGGGGTCGGCCGGGCTGCTGCCCGGCGGCGCTCCCGCGACCCGGGACGCGGTGGCCACCATGGCCGCCCGGGGTGTGGACATCAGCGAGCACGTCTCGCAGACCCTCGACGACGACCTGGTCGCGTCCACCCGGCTGGTGGTGGGCATGGCCCGCATGCACGTGCGCGAGGCGTGCGTGCTCTACGGCGCCCCCATCGAGCGCACGTTCACGCTCAAGGAGCTGGTCCGCCGGGGCGAGCAGGCGGGCCGCCGCCGAGCGGACGAGTCCGTCATGACCTGGCTGAGCCGGGTCGGGGCCGGCCGGCGCACCACCGACCTGGTGGCCGACGACCCCATGGACGACATCGCCGATCCCGTCGGGCGCCCCCGCTCGGAGTACGAGGACACGGCGGACGAGCTGGAGGACCTGTTGACCCGGTTCGTCGACCTGCTGGTCGGCGTCCCCGATCCCATCTCCATCGACCACACCGGGAGTTGACGTGCGCGTCGCCATCGGATCCGACCACGCGGGCTTCACGCTCAAGGCGCACCTGTCCGAGACGCTGCTCTCGCTGGGCCACGAGGTGAGCGACTACGGCACCGACGACGCGGTCCACTCGGTGGACTACCCGCCGATCTGCGCCGACGTCGGCCGGGCGGTGGTCAAGGGCGAGGCCGACCGCGGCATCGTCCTCGGCGGCTCCGGCCAGGGCGAGCAGATCGCGGCCAACAAGGTGCGCGGGGTGCGTGCCGCCCTGTGCAACGATCTGTACACGGCACGTATGTCGCGCGAGCACAACGACGCCAACGTCCTGGCCATCGGGGCCCGCATCGTGGCTCCGCAGCTGGCCGACGAGATCCTGACGCTGTGGCTCACCACCCCGTTCGAGGGCGGCCGCCACGAGCGCCGCATCGCCCAGATCCACGAGATCGAGAGCTACTAGGAACCGCCATGGGCTGGCCCACCACTCCCGACGACGAGCTGTTCGGCCTCATCGAGCGCGAGGTCGAGCGCCAGAACACCACCCTGCAGCTGATCGCCAGCGAGAACTTCGTCTCGCCCGCGGTGCTGCGCGCCACCGGCACGGTCCTCACCAACAAGTACAGCGAGGGCTACCCGGGCAAGCGCTACTACGGCGGCAACGAGGTCATCGACCAGGTCGAGGAGCTGTCCCGCGAGCGAGCCAAGTCCCTCTTCGGCGCCGAATGGGCCAACGTGCAGCCGCACTCGGGCGCCAACGCCAACATGGCCGTGTACATGGCCCTGCTCGAGCCGGGCGACACCGTGCTGGGCCTGCGCCTGGACCAGGGCGGCCACCTCACCCACGGCTCGCCGGTCAACGCCAGCGGCAAGCTCTACCACTTCGTGTCCTACGGCGTGACCCCGTCGGACGAGCGCATCGACATGGACCAGGTCCGCGACCTGGCGCTGGAGCACCGGCCCAAGCTGATCGTGACCGGCGCCACCGCCTACCCGCGCATCATCGACTCCGCGCCGTTCCGGGCCATCGCGGACGAGGTCGGGGCGCTGCTCATGTTCGACGCCGCCCACATCGCCGGCCTGATCGTGGGCGGGGCCCACCCCAGCCCGGTGGCCGACGCCGACGTGGTCACCATCACCACCCACAAGAGCCTGCGCGGCCCCCGGGGCGGCGCCATCCTGGGCAAGGCCGAGATCGGCGAGCGCATCGACAAGTCCGTGTTCCCGGGCCTGCAGGGCGGCCCGCTCGACCACGTGATCGCGGCCAAGGCGGTGTGCTTCCACGAGGCCGCCCAGCCCGAGTTCTCCGAGTACGCCCAGCAGATCGTGCGCAACGCAGCGGCGCTGGCCGAGGGCCTGGCCGGCCACGGCCTGCGGCTGGTGTCGGGCGGCACCGACAACCACCTGATGCTGGTCGACATGCGCAGCTTCGACCCCGACGTGTCGGGCAAGAAGGCACGCCTGGCGCTCGACCGGGCCGGCATCAGCCTCAACGAGAACACCGTGCCCGACGACCCGCGGCCGCCGTACATCACCAGCGGCCTGCGCATCGGCACCCCCGCCGTCACCACCCAGGGCCTGCGCGAGCCGGAGATGGCCGACGTGGCCGGCCTCATCCACCGGGCGCTCGTCGGCCGAGAGGACGAGGCCGAGGTCGCGGCGGTGCGGGACGAGGTCGTGGCCCTCTGCTCGAAGTTCGCGCCGTACCCCGCGTGATCAGGTGATCGGCTACATCGCCGTCATCGTCTCGGCGTTCGCCGTCACCTTCGCGTCCATGCCCCTGCTGCGGGCGCTGTCGTTCCGGGTGGGCGCGGTGCAGCACCCCGACGCCCGCCGCACCCATCCCCGCCCCACGCCCATCCTGGGCGGGGCCGGCATCGTGGCCGGCGTGCTGGTCGGGATCCTCGTGGCCTGGCTCACCGGCGAGTTCACCGCCGTGTTCCGCACCATCGCCCCACCCCTCGGCGTGGTGCTGGCCCTGCTGACCATGTACACGGTGGGCCAGCTCGACGACCTGCGGGAGGTCTCGGCCCCGGCCAAGACCGCGGGGTCGGTGCTGGCGGGCAGCATCCTGGCCATCTCGGGCGTGGCCATCCTGTTCTTCCGCATCCCCTTCGTCGGCCTGGTCGCCCTGCCGCCGGACCTGTCCACGCTCATCACCGTGCTGTGGGTGGTGGGCATGGCCCAGGCGGTCAACCTCATCGACGGCCTGGACGGCCTGGCCGCCGGCGTGGTGTGCATCGCGTCGGGGGCGATCCTCATGTTCGCCGAGCACCTCGACAACAAGGGCTCGATCATCAGCGACGACAACATCGGCGCCCTGATCGCGGCATGCGTGGTGGGGGCGTGCCTGGGCTACCTGCCGTGGAACTTCCACCCGGCCAAGATCTTCATGGGCGACGCGGGCGCGCTGTCGTTGGGGCTGCTGATGGCCGCGTCCACGATCGCGATCGGCGGCAACACCGACGCCGAGGTCCGGGGCCAGACGTTCTTCTTCTTCGCCCCGCTGTTCCTGCCGCTGGTGATCCTGGGGGTGCCCATCGTGGACACCGCCTGGGCGTTGTTACGCAGGGCAAAAGGGCGCGCCGGCCTGACGATCGCAGACAAGGGACACCTCCACTACCGCCTCGTGCGCCTGGGCCACGGGCAGCGGCGGGCCGTGCTGATCCTCTGGGCCTGGACCGGCCTGCTCTCGGCCGCCGTCCTGGTCCCCGTCTACACCGGCGCCTACACCGGAGTGATCCCGCTGGTCGTCGCGGCCGTGGCCCTCGTGCTGTACACGTTCATGGCCCCCGGCTGGGAGGCCCGCCGCGCCAACGGCAACGGCCACGGCGAGATCCCCCCGGCCCCGTCCGAGTGGCGGGTCCCGGACTGGGAGCGCGATCAGCCCACCCGGTAGGGTGCGACCCCGCGCGCACCAAACATCGGAATTTGGTGTTTCGCGAATCGGTCCGATAGATTGCGAAATCATTCACAAGGTCTGCCGCGACGAGGGGGTGACCTGCCGATGGGCCAGCGACCGGGACGCGATCTCACACTCAAGCAAGAGCTCAACCGGGGTTTCGGAGACGCTCTCGCCACCGCCTTCGAGCTGGCCCTGACCCCCGCGATCATGGGCCTCATCGGCTGGTGGCTCGACCGCTGGCTCGGCACCGGGCCCTTCCTGTTCCTCTTCCTCTTCGTCTTCACCGTGAGCTACGAGATCTGGAAGCTCTTCAAGCGCTACGAGATGCGCATGCACGCCGAGCAGAGCAAGGTCAAGGGCCTGCGCCCGCCCCAGGAGCCGGGCGCATGAAGCTCACCTTCGCCGACCTCGCCGCGCCCGCCCCCGACGCCCCCGACGTCGAGCGCCAGCTCGCCTTCGACCTCGTCCGGCGGGGCCTGTGGGTGGCGCCCGCCATCGTGCTCGCCGCCGGCCTGGTGTGGGGCGGTGACGGCGCCTGGTCCGCCCTCGTGGCCGTGGCCGTCGTGCTCGTCAACCTGGCGCTGGCCGCCATCTCGCTCTCCTGGGCGGCCCGCCGGTCGCTCACGCTGCTCATGGCCGTGGCCATGGGCGGCTTCCTCGTCCGCATGGGCCTGGTCACCGCCGTGATGCTGGCGGTCCGCAACCAGCCCTGGATCGACCTGGTCGCCCTCGGGGTGACCGTGCTCGTCACCCACCTCGGGCTCCTGTTCTGGGAGCTGCGCTACGTGTCCGCGTCCCTCGCCTACCCGGCGCTCAAGCCGGGGCACAAGGAGGCTGTGCAGCCGTGATCCTCGGGCTGGAGTTCCCGCCGATCAGCCACGTCGTCGAGTGGCCCGCCATCTTCTTCGAGGACACGATCTTCGCGGTCAACAAGGTCGTCCTCCTGATGTGGCTGAGCGTGATCATCGTGTTCCTGGTGTTCGCGGCGGCCCGCGGTCAGAAGCTCGTCCCCACCGGCGCCCAGAACGTGGCCGAGACCGCCGTGGAGTTCATCGAGGACCAGATCGTCATGCAGACGATCGGCACGGAGGGCCTGCGCTTCACGCCCTTCCTGCTGACGCTGTTCACGTTCATCTTCACGCTCAACATCTGGGGCCTGATCCCCGTGGCGCAGATGCCGGTCAACGCCCGCATCGCCCTGCCCATCTTCATGGCCCTGGTGGTGTACCTGATCTACAACGCCGTCGGCGTCATCCGGCACGGCCCGATCAAGTACCTGAAGGACATCATGTTCCTCCCGGGCGTGCCGTGGCCGATGTACATCCTGCTCACGCCCATCGAGCTGATCACGCGGTTCATCACCCAGCCGCTCAGCCTGGCGGTCCGGCTCTTCGCCAACATGCTGGCCGGCCACCTGCTGCTGGTGAGCTTCGCGGTGATCACCCAGGCCCTGTTCACGGCCACCATCGTCGGCGCCGCCCTGCCGCTCAGCCTGCTGATCTTCCTCTACGGCTTCGAGCTGCTGGTGGCCGTCCTGCAGGCCTACATCTTCACGATCCTCTGCGCCGTCTACATCGACGCCGCCATGCATCCCGCGCACTGAGACAAACCCAAGGAGACAGAAAACCGTGCTGCACATGCTTGCTGAGCAGGACCCGGGCGAGCTCGTCCAAGGTCTCACGGCCGTCGGCCGCGGCATCGTCTACGGCGGCGCCGCCATCGGCCCCGGCATCGGCATCGGCCTGGTGGTCGGCAACGCCATCACCGCCATGGCCCGCCAGCCGGAGGCCGCCGGCATGGTCCGGACGACCATGTTCCTCGGCATCGCGTTCACCGAAGCCCTCGCCCTGTTCGGCTTCGTCCTCGCCTTCATCATCTCGGGCTGACCAGGAGGTTCCCTAGTGCGTACCCGCGCCTTGATTGCGAGCGCCCTGCTCGCCCTGGGAGGGCTCCTGGCGTTCGCGCCCGCGGCCCACGCCCAGGAGAACGGCGACGAGCCCCAGCTCTCCGAGGACACCGAGGAGTGCATCCACCTGGCCACGGAGGCGGACGATCCCGCCGCCTGCCAGGAGGCTCCGAGCCCGATCATGCCGGCGACCGACGAGCTGGTCTGGGGCGGGATCTCCTTCCTCGTCCTGCTGTTCCTGCTGTGGAAGTTCGCCTACCCCGCCATCAAGCAGGGCATGGAGAGCCGCACCGAGCGGATCCGCGCCGACCTCGCCGGGGCCGAAGAGGCCAAGGCCGAGGCCGAGCAGGTGCTCGAGCAGTACCGGGCCCAGCTGGCCGACGCCAAGGCCGAGGCCGGCCGCATCATCGAGGAGGCCCGCGAGGCAGCCGACTCCGTGAAGCGCGACCACGAGTCCCGGCTCCAGACCGAGCTGGCCGAGATCCGGGCCCGGGCGGTCGCCGACATCGACTCCGCCAAGGCCCAGGCCATGGCCGACCTGCGGGGCGAGGTCGCCCAGCTGGCCATCGGTGCGGCCGAGACCGTGGTCGGCCACAACCTCGACGAGGCCACCCAGGTCCAGCTGGTCGAGGACTACATCAACCAGGTGGCGGCGCAGCGCGCCTGAGGGAGACGACGATGGCAGACGACCGCACGCTCGCCTACGCCGAGGCCCTGTTCAACGTGGCCCGGGCCGAGGGCACCCTCGCCGACGTCGAGGACGAGCTGTTCCGCTTCTCGCAGACCCTGCAGGGGTCCGACGACCTGCGGGAGGCGCTCACCGACCCGGCCATCCCGGTGGCCCGGCGCCAGCAGATCGTGGAGGACCTGCTGGGCGGCAAGGCGTCGCAGACCACCGTCGCCCTGGTGTCGCTGGTGGTGGGCACGGGCCGGGCCCGTGAGCTGCCCGCCATCATCCGCGAGCTGGTGGAGATGAGCGCGGCCGAGGCCCGCAAGGCCGTGGCCGAGGTCCGCACCGCCGTCCCCCTGACCCAGGACCAGCGTGACCGCCTGGCCAAGGCCCTGGGCGAGGCGACCGGCCGCGACGTCGCCCTCAAGGTGATCATCGACCCCTCCGTGCTGGGCGGCGTGATCGCCCAGGTGGGCGACACGGTGATCGACGGCACGGTCCGCACCCGGCTCGAGCGGCTCCGCAAGGCGCTGTAGGCCCCCGAAGGAACGAGGACGAGGACAGATCCGATGGCAGAGCTGACCATCAACACCGCCGACATCGCCGAAGCCCTGCGCAAGAACCTCGAGGGCTTCAAGCCCGACGTGGAGACCGCCCAGGTCGGGCGCGTCACCGAGGTCGGCGACGGCATCGCCAACGTGTCGGGCCTGCCCGGCGCGGCAGTCAACGAGCTGCTCGAGTTCGGCAGCGGGGCCGTCGGCCTGGCCCTCAACCTCGACGAGGAGTCGATCGGCTGCGTGATCCTCGGCGACGCCGCCGAGGTCAAGGAGGGCCAGACGGTCAAGGCCACCGGCCGGATCCTCTCGGTCCCGGTGGGTGACGGCGTGCTGGGCCGGGTGGTCGACGCCCTCGGCAACCCGGTGGACGACAAGGGCCCGCTGGTCGGCGTGCAGGACCGCCGCCTGGAGATCCAGGCGCCCGGCATCATGGGCCGCCAGCCCGTGCACGAGCCGCTCCAGACCGGCATAAAGGCCATCGACGCCATGACGCCGATCGGCCGGGGCCAGCGCGAGCTGATCATCGGCGACCGCAAGACCGGCAAGACCACGGTCGCGGTCGACACGATCATCAACCAGCGCGGCCTGGGCGTGAAGTGCATCTACGTGGCCATCGGCCAGAAGGAGTCGACCGTCAAGAACACGGTCGCCACCCTCGAAGAGCACGGCGCCATGGACTACACGGTCGTCGTCGTGGCCGGCGCGTCCGACCCGTCGCCGTTCAAGTACCTCGCCCCCTACGCCGGCTGCGCCATGGGCCAGCACTGGATGGAGACCGGCGAGCACGCCCTCGCCGTCTACGACGACCTGTCGAAGCAGGCCGAGGCCTACCGGCAGATCTCGCTGCTGCTGCGCCGCCCGCCGGGCCGCGAGGCCTATCCCGGCGACGTGTTCTACCTGCACAGCCGGCTGCTCGAGCGGGCCGCCAAGCTGTCCGACGACAACGGCGCCGGCTCGCTGACGGCCCTGCCGGTCATCGAGACCAAGGCCGGCGACATCTCGGCCTACATCCCCACCAACGTGATCTCGATCACCGACGGCCAGATCTACCTGCAGGACGACCTGTTCAAGTCGGGTGTCCGGCCGGCGTTCGACACCGGCCAGTCGGTGTCCCGCGTGGGCGGCGCCGCCCAGATCAAGGCGATGAAGACGGCGGTGGGCACGCTGAAGGGCGACCTGTC
>DATBGF010000029.1:0-11238 GCA_036558145.1 Acidimicrobiales bacterium | reverse complement strand
CACGGCACCGGCCGCCCCCCAGGCGGCCCCCGA
This sequence comes from Acidimicrobiales bacterium, assembly GCA_036558145.1. GTDB lineage: Bacteria > Actinomycetota > Acidimicrobiia > Acidimicrobiales > VFJN01 > ZC4RG19. The sequence continues at coordinate 11,205 of DATBGF010000029.1, read as the reverse complement.
CAATCCCACGGACCACGAAAAACCAAACGGTCCGAACCCCAATGAGGGTTCGGACCGTCCTCGATGTCTCGCGACATCACAGTGGAGCGGACGACGGGATTCGAACCCGCGACCCTCACCTTGGCAAGGTGATGCTCTACCAGCTGAGCCACGTCCGCGTGGGGGACCCACCTTAGCAAGCCTGCCGGGGTCGCCCACCACCGGAGATCGGGTCAGAGCGACGGTGGAGGCGGGGGCGGCGGGGGTGGTGGCTGCGGTCCCGGGGCCGGGGGCGGACCTGGTGGTGGGGCCGCGCCGGGGGTTTCCGTGCCGTTGGGGCCTGCGGTCAGGTGGCGGATGCGCTGGGCGAGCTCGATGGCGAGGACACGGTCGCCGATGCGTTCGACCACCTCGGGACGGTCGTCCACGACGAAGGTGAGCGTGGCCGAGCGCTCGTCCTGCCAGCCGTGGACCAGCGGCTTCGCGTCGAGGTCGATGGTCACGACGTCGGGCTTCCACTGGCGCTCGTTCACCAGCAGGACCTTGGAGCCGACCAGCGCCACCACACCCTGCTCGCCCCGGACCCGGCCCTGCACCACCATCGTGACGACATCGCCCTCGTCGAGGATGCTGGCCAGCACGGCGAGGGCGACCCGGCCGTTGCGGCGGGCGCTGCCGCTCATGCGGGACGCGGCGACGCCGACACCGTGGGGGTCGTAGATCACCGGGCCCGGCGGGGCGCCGTAGCCGGGAGCGGGGGCGCCGTAGGGGCCGGGGACCGCATAGCCGCCCGGCGGGACCGGGACGCCCGGCGGGGCCTGGGGCGGCATGCCCGGTCCGGGCGCCGGCGGGTACGCCGCAGGCATGGCGGCGCCCGGCGGAGCCTGGCCGATCGGCGGATACGGCGCCGGAGCGGGCCCCGAGGGCGGGCCTGGCGGCGGGCCCGGTGTGGGCGGCGGTGCCGGCGGCGTGCCCGGCGTGGGCGGCGGTCCCGGCGGAGCGGACGGCGGGACGGGGGCGCCCGGGGCGCCAGGCGAGCCCTGGGGCCACGGAGGCGTGGGCGTGAGCTGCCACGGCGGCTCAGCCGGCTCTGCCGAGCCTTCGGCGGATGCCTCGCTCGGCGGGGACGGCTCGTCGCCCGGCCCGGGGACATCAGCCGGCTCCCCCTCGGCCGGCGCGCCCGCGTCGAACGGAGCGTCCGGCGACGGAGCAGGCTCGGGGACGGCCTCGCCCGCATCCCCCGCATCCCCCGCATCGCCCGCGTCCAGTGGAGCCTCCAGCGAAGAGCCAGGCTCCGGAACCACCTCGCTCACCTCGCCCATCTCGCCTGCATCGCCCGCGTCCGACGGGGCATCCGGGGCGGGACCGGGCTCGGGGACGGCGTCCGCCGGGTCGCCCGACAGGGGCGGTAGGTCCGGTGGCGCAGCCGGGGTGAAACCGGATGACGACGGCTCCGGGGTCGGTTCGCCCACCGGTGGGGCCCACGACGGCGGGGCCACCGGTGGGCCGGACGGCGGGGCCCACGAAGGCGGGGTCGGGGCGTCCTCGCTGGACACCGGGACGGACGACCAGCCTGACGGCGGCGATGGCGGCGCGTCGGAGGAGGACGACCCCGGCTCGGTCGACCACGAGCCCGGGGGCGGTGACGGGGGCCGGGGCCAGGCGCCCGGGACGGGAGGGGGCTCGGACGGGGCGGGCGCGGACTCGCTCTGCTCGTCCGCCTGGTCGGCCGCCTCATCCCCGGACGGTGCGGCGTCGTCGTCCACGCCGCCCTGTTCGTCATCGCTCACGAGCGTTGATCCTCCGCTTGCCCGACACGCATCACCGAGCGGGTCAACCTATCTCCTCACGGACCGCCGTGGGACCCACTCGGCGCGAGGTTAGGCCGACGCCAGCGCCCGGCCCAGGAGTTCCGCGCCCGCCGCCGAGAACGGCAGCTGCTTGGCGGCCGAGAGTCCCGCCGGGCTCATCTTGGCGGCGGACTTGCGCAGGATCTCGAGCATCTTCTCCTCGTCGTCCAGCGACGACGCCAGCTCGTCGAGCTGGGTCTCCAGGAACACCAGGCACAGCGCGTCCTCGTGGACCTGGACGGCGGGATCCCGGCCCAGGCCCCGCTTGCGGACGATGGCCTGCACCCGCTCGATCGACCCGTCGCCGTAGCCCGCGTCCCGCATGATCCGGCCCACGTCCTCCGCGTGCCGGCGCTGGAGGGCGGTGCGCCAGCGGAGGTAGCCGGCGCGGTCCCGAGGGTACGAGTCCCGGGGGATGGCCCAGCGCCGCAGGTGGTGGGCCCGGGCCGCGATGAGCTGCTCGTCGCTGCAGTCGGGGTCCAGCTGCCGGACCCAGCGGGTCATCATCTCCGCGTGGGTCAGCTCCTTCGGGCGCTCGACCCCGCCCACCGTGAGGGTGGCCGGGTCGTCGGCGTTGGCGGCGTCGATGGCGGCCAGCGCCGCCGCCAGGCGACCGCCGCCACCGCCCCCACCCCCGGAGCTCGCAGGATCGGCCATCGCCGACCAGCCTGCCACGACCGGCGGCCGACCGGCACCGCCCCGGCCGGGGTTACCGGTCGTCGCCGTCGCCGCGCAGGGTGCCCCGGTCCTGGCGGCCGCGGAGCTTGGCGATGTTGGTGGCGGCCACGTCCTCCAGCGAGATGCCCAGCTGGGTGCACAGCTCGGCCAGGTACCAGAGGACGTCGCCGAGCTCGAAGGTCAGCGCCGCTCGGTCGTCGTCGGTGACGACCCCGCCCCGGTCCCGGAAGATCTTCTTCACCTTCCCGGCCACCTCGCCCGCCTCGTTGGTCAGACCGAGGGTGGGATAGACGATCGGATGATCGACCCGGACGGCCCCGCCGGTCACGGCGGCGGCCTCCTGGTACCAGGAAAAGTCGAGTGTGGCCATCGGGGTGATCGTACGTAGCATCGGGCGCCGTGAGCTTCGACTGGGCCGACATCGTGGAACGGGAAGGCACCGCCCTGGGCGACGCCGCGGCGCTGGACCCCGCCGCCGCGGTCCCGAGTGCGCCGGGATGGGACACGACGGACCTGCTCCGGCACATCGGGCTGATCCACACCCGGTCGAGCGTCATCCTGCGGACCGGCACGACCGAGCGCCCGACCCGGACCAACGGGATGCTGCCCGAGCCGCCGACCGACGGCGTGCTCGACTGGTACCGGGACCCCCTCGCCGCCCTGGTCGTCGACCTCCGCGCCGTCGACGACCCGGACCGGCCCGTCTACTCCTTCTCGCCGAAGCACGGGCGCGCCGGCTTCTGGCCCCGCCGGATGGCCCAGGAGACCACGATCCACCGCGTCGACGCCGAGCAGGCCGTCGGGCGGCCGGTGGCGCCGATCGCCCCGGACCTGGCGGTCGACGGGGTCGACGAGGTCTTCGAGGTGTTCGTCCCCGTCTTCGCCGCCGACCGCTCCCCCGGCGACGGGCGCACGGTCCACCTCCACTCCACCGATGCCGAGGGCGAGTGGCTCATCCGCTTCGAGCCGGGTGCCATCGTGGTCGAGGCCGGCCACGCCAAGGGCGACGCCGCCGTCCGCGGCCCCGCTGCCGACCTCCTGCTGTGGCTGTGGGGGCGCGGGCCCCTCGACGGGCTCGACGTGTTCGGCGACCGCGCCGCGGCCGAGGCCCTGCGGGAGCTGACGACCTTCTAGGACGGGCCGGCCGGGAGCAGGCGCCGCACCCGCCAGGCGAGGTTCTGGACGACGATCCCGACCACCCAGGCAGCCGCCGGCAGGAGGGCGGCGAACGTCTGGCGGGCCGTGGCGCCCAGCAGCTCGTCGCCGTAGCTGAACAGCAGGATCGACCACAGCGATCCGGCGGCGATGATCACCGCTCCGGCCAGGGCGTGCGCGGACTGCGTGCGCATGGCGTCGTCCGCCGCGAGCAGATCCGGTTCGGAGACCGGCTGGCGGCGCGCCACCACCGCCCGTTCGATCAGCTCGGCGCCGGCCAGGACGCCGGCCGCCACGGCGGCCAGCACGAGGATCTGCGGGTCGCTGAGCGTGAGCGCCCGGGAGCCGGTGAGAGCCACGACCGCAGCCACGACAACGGCCGCGGTCAGCACCCGGGGCACCCACGTCAGCCAGCGGGGCAGGTACTGGTCGAGATGGCGGGGCTCGAGCGACGCGGCCCCGGACTCGACGCGGGGATGACGGGTGGCCTCGGCCGCCACGATCCCGAGCGAGTAGCCCACTCCGGCCAGCAGCCACCACGACCCGAGGAAGTCGTTGCCGTCGCGACGGTCCAGGCCGCTCGCCGCCAGCCACCCCAGGACGAAGCCGACCCGGCGCCAGCGCTGGGACCGGGCGAGGTACCGCCGGACCGCGCGCTCATTGACCGGTGTGATCTCGAGGCCGTAGGAGCGGGCCCACGACCGGCGCTCCTTCTCGGTGGGCGTCCGGACGACGACGAACCACAGGAGAGCGGCGAGCGTGCCGTAGTACAGCACCACTTCGACGGGTCCCATCCCCACGCCCGCCCTCCTGTCCCCGATCCCGCTTTGTATCAATGTGTTGATACAACGGGACGTAGACTGCTGTCAAGCGTGTCGGGGACCGCTCAGTCCCCCTCCGGGTAGGTGTACCCGGGGTCGGTTCTGCCGGTGAGCGAGCCCACCCGGATCCGGTTGCCGGCCGGGTCGACGAGGCTGACCTCGTAGCGGGCACCGTTGTCCTGGAGCTCGAGCCCGAACTCGGCGGCCACAGGGGCGGCGTCGGCCACCCGCAGGTACAGCAGCCCGTCGGGCTGGGCGTCGCCGCGGTGCTCGGACAGGAAGATCCGCACGCCGGCGCCGGGCGATCCCCGGCGGATCGACATGAAGACGGGCGATGTCGGGGTGAACCGGTGCGTCCACTCCTCCGCGAAGCCGAGCCGCTCGTACCACTCCAGCGATTCGGCGGCGTCGGAGGCTCGCAGGATCGGGACGGTCTCCTCCGGCCAGGTGGGCGCGGGGTCGTCAGTCGTGTTCTCTGGCACGCCGACCACGATCGCGCCCGGACCAGGCCGACTCGCGCACGGTCACGTGCTCGACCAGCGCCTCCACCTGCTCGCGCCGGCCGGTCCCCAGCCCTCGCCGGGTCACGTTGAGGCTGCCCGCTGCGGCCGCGAGCCGCAGGGACCCCTCGACCGGCACGCCGCGGGCCAGGCCGGCCGCCAACCCCGCCGTGAACGAGTCGCCCGCGCCGCGGCTCTCGACCGGCTCCAGCGGCGGCGACGACAGCTCGAGGGCCCGCTCGCCCACCACCGCCAGCGTCGAGTCGTCCGCCCGGGTGCAGACCACCGCGCCGCCCGTCTCGCGGGCGATGGCCCCGATGGCCCCCAGCAGCTCCGCCGTCGTGCCGTCCGACGCCCGGCCGTCGTCCAGCAGCTCCTCGTGGCTGACCTTGATGACCGAGGCACCGCCCTCGATCACGGCGTCGAGCAGGCCTCCGGACAGGTCGGCGACGACGATCCGGCCGTTGGCCACCAGGTCGGCGGTGAGCCGCCGGTAGACGTCCGCCGGGACGATGCTCTTGCGGCCAGGGCCCCCGAGGACGCACACGTCGGCGTCGAGCGCGGCCGTGACGGTCGCGCCGTAGAGCTCGTCCACGTCGTGGCGGGAGAGCGGCTGGGACCACATGGCGGCCACCTCCCGCCGGTCCCCGGAGCGCCGGTCGTGGACGTTAGACCCGCTGACGGCGGCGACCTGGGTCGCGACGACGGTGACGTCCTCCTCCGCCAGCAGGCAGCGGACGACTTGGCCCGTCTCGCCTCCGAACGACGCGGACAGGGTGACGTCCACGCCCAGCTCCGACACCAGCCGGCCGATCCAGATCCCCTGCCCACCGGCGTGCAGGTGGAGCTCGTCACCCTCGGTCTGCTCGATCGTGACGGTGAGGATCGGCGCAGGGGCGAAGACGCAGACGCTGGGCACGGCACGCTCCGGGGATCCGGCGGGCGACCCCCACGTCCTACCCGGTCGGGTCGGCGCAGAGTCAGCCGGAGCGGGCCACGTGGGCGGCGAGCTTGGCGAACGCCATCGTCCAGCCGGCCGCGCCCGGGGAGTCGGCGGGGATGCCGGCGTGGGTCATCACCATCCGGGTGCGGCCACCGGCGTCCTCGAGCTCGACGGTGATCTCGGTCATGGCGGGATGGCCCTCGGGCATGCCCAGCTCCGCCGGCGGCACGACGTTGCCGTCCTCGTCGGCGACGGCCTCGGTGTAGACGAGCCGCCGGTACTCGACGACCTCCCGGAACTCGCCGGTGAACCACATCTGCACGGGCCCGTCCGGGGTCGGGACCTCCATGCACACCTGGCGAGCGCCGCCGGGACGCACGTCCAGCTTGGCGACGGGGATGGTGGCGCCGTCGGGGCCGAACCACTCCCGGAAGTGGTCGGAGTCGGTCCACATGCGCCAGATCACCTCCACCGGGGCGTCGAAGGTCCGCTCGATCACCACCGCGTCGCGGGTCCGGTCGCGGTCGTCGTCGTCAGTCATCGGTCCGGCCCCTCCCGGGCGAGCGCAGTCGTGCGAGGTAGTCGTCCATCCGGTCGAAGCGGGCCTCCCACACGGGCCGGTAGTGCTCGGCCCAGGTCGAGATCTCGGCGAGCGGGCCCGCGTCGATGGCGCACGGCCGGTACTGGGCCCGCTGGGCCCGCACGACCAGGCCGGCCCGCTCCAGCACCTTGATGTGCTTGGAGACCGCCGGGAGCGTCAGGGCGAACGGTTCGGCCAGCTCGTTGACCGTCGCGTCGCCCTCGGCCAGGCGGGCCAGGATCGCCCGCCGGGTCGTGTTGGCCAGGGCGGCGAAGGTCTCGCTCAACCGGTCCTCGTCGATCACCGCCGTCATGGAGCAGCCCCGTACTTTCCCAGATGGTTAATTAACTACCTGGGAAAATAGCGAGACCGGCCGGGGGTGTCAACGGATCAGAGTCGCCGCCACCGGGTCACCAGGAAGAACGGCATGTCCGGGAGCCCGGGGCCCGGGGACCACCGCGGCTCGTCCGTCGCCTCGAGGACGAAGCCGGCCGCCCCCACGCCGTTGAGGTAGGTCGACAGGGTCCGGTGGTTGACCCCGACGCGACCCCGCACGCCGGCGCCGCCCGTGTTCCACCACCGCTCGTCGAAGTAGCCGCCGTCCGGCCAGCTGGGGCGGATCTCCCCCACCCCCGGGAAGCCGGGGTGGATGATCGACCAGGCGAACCACCCGCCGGCCCGCACCGTCGCCGCCGCGGTGGCGACCGCACCGGCGAGGTCGTCGATGTCCATCAACGACATGCTGGCCACGACCCCGTCGAACGGTGCGCCGTCCCACCAGTCCGTGGCGCAGACGTCGCCGTGGACGTAGGTGATGCGGGCGTCCCCCTCGGCGCGGGCGATGTCGAGCAGGCCGGCGGACAGGTCCACGCCCACGACCTCGTTGCCCTGGCCGGCCAGCGCCCGGGCGATGCGCCCCTCGCCGCACGCCAGGTCGAGGACGCGCTCGCCGCGCACGGCGCCGACGAGGCCCAGCAGCGACCGGGCCACCAGGTCGTCGGCGGGCGCAAAGATCCAGTCGTGGTACCAGGCCGCATGCTCGTCGTAGCGCGGTGCCGCATCACCGGACATGGCACGCACCGTAGGCCGCTCTAGTCCGGCCTGGGGCTCCCCAGCGAGGTCGCGTCGACGCCGCGGGGCGGCAGGAGGCGCCGGGCCGTGCGCACGCCGAGGCCGGGCTCGGGGCTCCACGGCTCGTCGTCGCCGGTGTCCCATGCGTAGGTGGGCACGCAGCCCTCGAGCAGCGTGGCGAGCTCGGGGATGGACAGCTCGGCGGCCGACCACGCGAAGAGGACCGGGAGGCGGGGCAGGATCACGCCCAGGTCGAGGAGGCGGCCGAAGCGCTGCTCGCCGCGGACGTACCACTCGAGCTCGCGCGGCAGCGGGTACCGGTCGGGCAGCACCCGGGACAGCGACAGGAAGATGCCGGTCATGCCCACCCGCGGGTCGCCGAGCACCGGGGCGAGCGGCGACAGCCAGCCCAGCGCCAGGCGGGGCGCCGCCACCAGCGCGTGCGCGAACAGCACGCGGACCAGCACCAGGTTGATGAAGAACCGCTCCACGCGCGACTCGGCCTCGGCCAGCGTCCGGTGCTCGAGGTACGCGGTCACGATCGTCGCGTTGTGGGCCCGGTACCAGGCCCGCGCCGACGGCCGCCGGGCGAACGCCACGGACAGCCGGGCGCTCGCCGAGGACACCGGGCCGCCGTGGCCCAGCACGTGGGCCCGTGACTCGGCGGTGTCGCGCAGGAGCCGCTCGTTGACCGCCCGCCACCAGGGACTGCCCGGCTCCTCGGTGTGCAGCGGGTTGAGCACGCCGCGGCGGACCTGCCAGCGCATGAAGGCCGACGCCGCGCGCCGGTAGGGCAGGTGGAGCTCGGCACGGCCGTCCGGCGCCTCGTACAGCGAGCACAGCAGCGCCAGCCGCGCCGCCGGGTCCTCACGCACCGACGCCACCTGGTCGGCGGCGAAGTCCGCAGCTGTGCCCACCAGCCACACGCTAGGCAGGCGGGACTGCGGCGCGCGTCAGGGCTCGCCGACCAACCGGGCCTGCTCCTGGTCGACCGTCACGCCGAAGCGCCCCGCGAGGTGCGCGGCCAGCACGGCGAGCGTGTGGATCTGCCCCGTCGTGAACGCGATGCAGGCCAGGACGGCGACGCGCCGTTCGTCCCGCGGCTTGAACGCGACGACGGGAGCCCGCTTGACGTTGGCCGGCGCCAGGAACGTGATCGCCTCGATGTCGCTCCACGGCAGGCGGTAGGTGCGCCACAGGTTGCGGATGGCCACGCCGGCGTCGTCGTCGACGGTCAGGGCGAGGGTGAGCGCCCGGAAGGTGAACCAGTAGATCGGGAGCAGCACGACGAGGAAGACCGGCGTCCCGTCCAGGCCCAGAGCGAGCCCGAGCAACCAGAGCGGGAGCACGATGACGAGGCTGTGCACCCACCCGAGGACCATGCAGACGGCCCGGGACGACCACCAGAAATAGCGTGCATCCACTCGACGAGGATGCCGCGGCCCGCCCCGGCCGCCAAGCCCCGCACGCGGTCAGTTCCGGAGATGTCGCGTCATGTGGCCGTACGGACGCTGGGGGTTGTACGTCGGCTGGACCGTGCGGTCCCCGAGCTCGACCAGGAGCGCCCCGTTGGGTGCGTACTCACCCACCACGATCCCGTGTGCCGTCCCTTCCGTGCTCGGGAGCTGGTCCAGGTCGGTCAGGAACATCAGATCCGGCTCCCGTGCCGCTCCCGCTGACTCGCGTCTCCACAGCGCAACCCACGTGCCCTCCGGACCGTGGCCGAGATGCCAGACCATCGCCAGCACCAGGTTGAGCCCTCGGGCCCCGTAAGCCCACCGCGGGTAGGGGTTGTCCCACCACCGCACCCGCACGGGCGTCTCCGGGAACCGCTCGCCGTTGGCCAGGTGGATCGGCAGCTCGCGCTGGGCTACGGCCCACCTCTCCGGCGGGCGCGCCGGCGCGATCCACGCTGGCTCGCGCTCGCCCCTGACCCTGACCACGGCCGGTCAGTATGACTCGCGGAACATGATGCTGATCCGCGGGCCCGCCGACGCGCACTTGGGGACCGAGTGCTCCCAGGTGCGCTGGCAGGTGCCACCCAGGACGAGGAGGTCGCCCGGGTTGGGGACGAGGCGCCGGGACGGGCCGCCGCCCTTGGGACGGAGCAGGAACCGCCGGGGACTGCCGAGCGAGACGATGGCGACGACCGTGTGCGCCCGGCGGCGGCCGACGCGGTCGCCGTGCCAGGCCACGCTGTCGCGCCCGTCGCGGTAGAGGTTGGCCGAGACCACCGACAGGTCCTCGCCGTAGTGCTCGGACAAGGCGCGCGCCATGGCCGGCAGCGGGTCCGGTGGGTCGTCCCAGGCCCGGGTGGTCAGGCGGGGCTCGGCCACCTTGCGGTCGTACATGTAGCGCTCGTGCTCGCCCCACGGCGCGCCCTCAGCAAGCTGGGTGAACAGCGCATCGGCGCCCTCGACCCAACCCTCGGCCACGTCGTACCAGGCGCCGTCGCTCAGCTCGTGGCGGACGAGGCCGCCGCCCAGGTCCGGATCGAACCCGGGCGGCACGCCGTCGAGCAACGAGGGCTGCCAGACCACCACGCCCCCAGCCTACCGGTCCTCACGGCGGCTGGTCGAACGTATGTTCGGGAGTGAACCCCTGCCAGATGGCGTCGGGACTCGGTGGCCCCGGCACGGTCGGCAGCGAGCGGAGCAGGTCGACGAGGGTCGGTAGGTCGCTCGCGGCCAGTTCGGTGGCCAGCTGCAGCGAGTTGTCGCCGCAGTCCCGGTCCCCACACGGGCAGAGCGGGATGGGCGCGATCCCGGCAGGGTCGTCGCCCCGGCGCACGACGGCGAGCCCATCGGACTCGTCGGGCTCGCCCGACCACAGCTCGACCCAAGGCGTCCCGGCCCGACCGGACGTGACCGCGATCAGCAGGTGGACACGATGCCGCACCTCGATCAAGGCCGAGTCGCGGTAGTCGGGCGGCCCGGACCGGCGCATCCAGGCCGGCCTGACGCTCCAGGCACCGACGACGATGCGCCGCCGAGGTCCGTCGAAGACCACTCCGCTCATCGCTCCATGATTGCCGCATGGACGTTGCGGTGTTGGAGGCGGCACTGTCGTCGCTGGGTCTTCTGGATCTGCGGAGAATCCTCGCTCGCGACGATCACTGACCGCGTCTGCGGGCCCGGTGAGCGTGGGCGGTTGCCTCGTCAACGAGATCCGCGTCGGGGCCGGCGCTCCCGTCTACGTGGTGGCGCATCAGTTCGCTCCCGGCGACCCGCCGGACATCGGCCGGCCGGACGACGCCGCGCACACGGGCCGCGTCCTGGCCGACGTGCACACCGCGATGGCAGCGCTGCCACGCTTCGATCTGCCGCGCTGGCAGCGTTCCCGCCCCTCGAGGACCTCACCGCGGTGGCGCACACGGTGGGCGTGCCGGGTGCCTGGCTCTCCGAGGCGACACCGGACGGTCCCCGGCAGCCGCTGCACGGTGACTTCAGCTGCCAGAACATCCGGGTCGCCGGATCGAGCTGGCGCCTCTTCGACTTCGACGACTGCGGCTACGGGGCTGTCGAGCTCGACCTGGCCAACTCGCTGTACTTCGCCCTCTTCGACGCCATGACCGGACCCGACCTCGACCACCACCACGATCAGCGGTTCCGGGAGAGCTTCCTCGGCG
>DATBGF010000028.1:0-13871 GCA_036558145.1 Acidimicrobiales bacterium | reverse complement strand
CCCGTCGCACCGCGGATCGACGCGCTGGCTGCACTGGCCGCGGCCAACCTCGTGCTCTGGTCGATCATTGGCTACGAGACCTTCTACGTCTATGACGAACGCGACTACCGACTACGCCATGGCCTCGACATCGACGTCCCCGGCTCCTCATGACCGCGGGTCGGAAGCCTCGGAGTAGTTCGTCAGTCACGTTGGGTGTCGCGGCGCCAGGCGCGGGCTGCGAGTCGGGTGAAGACTGCTGTCCAGACGATCAGGACCGCCCAGGCTTTGGCCGGCCACGGGCCGCCGTTGACCGCTATGTGGCCTGCCTGGACCAGCCAGTACGACGGTAGGAGCTGGGTCAGCTGCAGCAGGAACCCGCCGCTGGCGACCGGGCCGTAGGCGCCGCCGAGGAGGGCCAGGAGCGACGTTGCGCCGCCGATGGCCGGACCGATCGAGTCGGCGCTGATGACGTGGCCCATCCAGATGCCGATCACGGCGAAGGGGATGAGCCCGATCAGGATCATGACGGTCATCGAGATCCAGCGGCCGGCGGGTAGCCGCACACCGACCGCGGCGCCGGCCGTGTAGAGGCCGGCGATGCTCACGAGGGCGACGCTGTAGCCGGTGGCGACCTTGGCCCGCAGGTAGGACCGGGCGGTCAGCGGTGTCACCCGCAGCTGGCGGTTCCAGCCGAGCTGGCGCTCGGCGGCGATCCGGGCGCCCGAGCCGATGACGGCGCCCATCGTGCCCCACGCCACCATGCCGCTCATGTAGTACACGGGGAACGGGATGCCGCCCAGCTCCTCGTGGCGGTTGGGGGTGGCGACCAGCAGGAACAGCAGGAGCGGGAACGCCAGCGTGATCGCGAAGAAGCGGATGTTCCGCGCGGCCCGCAGCAGCTCGAAGCGGGTGTAGGTGGCGGTGCTCACTGGTCCTCCAGGGAGGCCGGGGACGCGTCGGTCGGATCATCGGTGGTCAGCTCCAGGAACGCCTCCTCCAGGCCGGCGCCCCGGACCTCGATCGAGTGCATGGCGGGATACGTCGGCAGCAGGGCCCGCAGCGCGGCGTCCGAGTCGGTGCAGGTGAGGGCCACGACATCGCCCCGGACCGACACGCCGCTCACCCCGGGCGTGGCGGCGAGGGCGTCGGTGTCGGCGCTGGGCAGGGTCGCCTCGATCGTGCGGCTCCCCACCATCGCCTTGATCTCGGTCGTGGGCCCGTCGGCCACGATCCGGCCCCGGGCCATGAGGACGATCCGGTCCGCGTAGAGGTCGGCCTCCTCCAGGTAGTGCGTGGCGAACACGACGGTCTTCGACCGCCCGCCGATCGCCCGCATCGACGCCCAGAACGCCTGGCGGGTCTTGACGTCCATCGCCACGGTCGGCTCGTCGAGGACGAGCACATCGGGATCCGACACCAGGGCCATGGCGAAGCGGACCCGCTGGGTCTGCCCGCCGGACAGCTTGTGCGTGCGCTGACCGGCGAATTCCCCGATGCCGGTCAGCTCGATCAGCTCGTCCAGCGGCATCGGGTCCGGGTACAGCGAGCCGACCATCGTGAGCAGCTCGCCCACGCTCAGGTCCCGGATCAGCCCGCCGGTCTGGAGCATGGCGCCCACGGTCCCGAGCCGGATCGCCTCGTCCGGGGTGCGGCCGAGCAGCGACACGCGCCCCCGGTCGGGACGGAGGAGCCCGAGCAGCATGTCGAGCGTGGTGGACTTGCCCGCCCCGTTGGGCCCGAGCAGCGCCACCACCTCGCCGGGGGCGATGGTCAGGTCGACACCGCGCACGGCCTCGATCGCGCCGAACGACTTCACCAGCCCGTCGAGCTCGATCATCACGTCGGTAGCCGTCCCTTGCATGCCCCCAGGATGCCCGGCAGATGCCGGATCAGCGGGCACAGCAGGTGAAGAACTCCAGGAGCTCGGCACCGAGGGCGGGGCCGGACACGTCGTGCGCCTGGTCGGGAAGGACCCGGTGGACGGCGTCAGGGATGGCGGCGGCGACGGCGGCACCGGCAGAGGCCATCCAGCTGGGGCTGCGGCCACCGGTGAGGACGAGCGTGGGCTCGGTGATGGCGGCGAGGCGGGACGTGGGCAGACGGTTGCCGGGGCCCATCACCGCCGCCTCGTAGGCCAGCGTGGGAGCCAGCGCCACGGCGGCGGGCCACCCGGGCCCGGCCCGCAGGGCAGCGACGCCGGCCGAGGGGACCTCGGCGGCCTCCACGAGGAAGCGGGCCACGGCGTCGCCGGGCCGGCCCGAGGCCACGAGCCGGTCCAGCTGGTCTCCGAAGTCGTCCGGCAGCGCAGGTGCGGTGGCGTCGACGTGGTAGGGCGGCTCCCAGAGCGCGAGGGTCGCCACGCTCGACGCCGGCAGCCGGGCGGCGGCTTCGATGGCGAGACCGGCACCCGACGAGCCGCCGAACACGTGAGCCGACCCGCCGGCGGCGTCGATGACGGCGGCCAGGTCCTCGACCTCACGTTCGACGGCGTAGGGCAGGGTGTCGCCGCTGCCGCCGCGGCCCCGGCGGTCGTAGTTGTGCACGGTGAACCACGGCGACAGGTGAGCGGCGACGTCGACCAGCGTCGGGAAGCTCCGGTCGGTGAACGCGCCGTGGACGAGGACGACCGCAGGCCCGTGCCCGCTCCGGTCGACGGCGATGCGGGTGCCGTCGGCGGAGCGGACGGTCAGGTGTTCGACGGCTGGGGCCACGGGCGTCAGCCGGGCCCCGCGACGAGGCACAGGGCCTCCCAGTGGTGGCCGTCGAGGTCGGCGAAGCCCCGGGAGTAGCGACCGCCCTCGGTCTGCGGGGCGCCGGTCGGGGTGGCCCCGGCGGCGACCGCCTTGTCGACCAGCTCGTCGACCTCGGTCGGGTTCTCCATCCCGAGGACGAGGATCGCCTGGGTGACGCGGGTGGGGTCCGCGACCTCGCCCCGGGCGTAGCCGGCGAAGGTCGGCCGGGACAGGAGCATCACCTGGGCGTCGGCGGTGATCACGACCGACGCCATGTCCGGCCCGGCGCCGAAGAGGCCGAAGCCGAGCCCGGTGAAGAACGCCGTGGAGCGTTCCAGGTCCTCGACCGGCAGGTTCACGAACAGTTGGTTGGCCATGTCAGTCCCTTTCTGCGATGCCGCTCCGTCGGCGGCGACGACCGCAGTGTCCGCCGGGAGGGCGGTCCGGGTCTGCGACATGCGTGCCGAGCTGCTTGACGATCCGTGCCGGATCCGGAGGGCCCAGGGTCAGGTCGGGACGTGCAGGTGCGCCCGGCGGTAGTCCGAGGGCGCCTGGCCGTAGGTGCGGCGGAACAGACGGCTGAAGTGGGTGGGATCGGGCAGGCCCCAGCGGGCGGCCAGCTCGCTGACCGGCCGGGCGTGCAGCGCCGGATCGACGAGGTCGCGGCGGCAGCGCTCGAGCCGGCGCTGCCGGACCCACGCGGCCACGGTGGTGCTCTCCGACTCGAACAGCCGGTGGAGGTGGCGCAGCGACACGTGGTGGGCGGCGGCGATGGCGGCCGGGTCGAGGTCGACGTCGCCGAGGTGTCGGTCGATGAACGCGTGGATGCGCAGGACCAGCGTGCGGTCCTGCGAGGCGACGGGCACGATGTCGGGCTCGTCGAGGCGCTCGGCGAGAGCGGCGACGACCAGGTCGGCCGCCACCGTGGCCAGGCGATCGGCGCTGGCCGGCCGGTACGAGTCGTGCTCGACCGCCACCCGGTGCAGCAGGCCGGCCGCCAGCGCGCTGGCCCCGGCGTCGCCCCGGATCGGCACGGCGGCCAGCTGGGCCAGGGTGTCGGGCGGCAGGGCCAGCGTCCCCGCGGGGAAGCTGAAGACGGCCAGCTCCACCGGGCTCTCGTACGCCAGCTCGTAGGGGCGGGCGAAGTCGTAGACCGCGAACTCCCCCGGGCGCAGCTCGTGGGAGCAGCCCGCCTGCTCGATGCGGGGCCGCCCCTCGACGGCCAGGACCAGCCGGTGGAGCTGCGGGCTGTCCCGCCGCACGAGCGCCTCGGTGCGATGCACGCTGTGGCGGGTCGTGGTCCGGATCCGGCCGACACCGATCGCACCGACGGCGCCGGCCTCGATCTGGCCCTCCAACGGCTCGTCCGGGTCGCTCCGCATCTCCAGCGGCCCGAGCGTCTCGCACACGACCTCGCGCCAGGCCTGGCGGCGGCGCCCGGCCGGGAGATCGGAGGTCCGGATCAGCAGCGCCACGCGACGTCCCCGCGCATGGTCCCGGAGGCTACCGCCGGTGACCTGGTTGCCGGTCCAGGCGGACGGGGAGGGACATCCGGCCGCGGAGGACGGGAGAGGGGCCGACGGCCGGGCGGGTGCCGTCGGGCCACGCCGGTTCGAGGACCGGGAAGCGCGTGAGCAGGCGGTCGAACACGACCTGGCCCTCGGCCCGGGCCAGCGCCGCGCCCAGGCAGTAGTGGATGCCGGAGCCGAAGCTGAGCGGCGCCGCCCCGTCGCGGCCCACGTCGAAGCGGTCGGGATCGGGGAACGTGCGGGGGTCGCGGTTGGCCGCCCCCAGGAGCGTGATCACCTGCTCTCCCGGCCGGACCGGGATCCCGTGGACGTCCACGTCGACGAGCGGCTGCCGGCTGTCGAGCTGCACCGGGGAGTCCCAGCGCAACATCTCCTCGACGGCCGGGCCCATGAGTGACCGGTCGGCCCGCAGGCGGGCCATCTGGTCGGGGTGGTCGAGCAGGGCCAGCAGCCCGTTGCCGATGAGGTTGGTGGTGGTCTCGAACCCGGCGGCGAACAGCTGGGTGATCGTGGACCCGAGCTCGTCGGGCGTCAGCTCGTCCCCCGCCTCCTCGACGTGGATGAGGTGTGACAGGAGGTCGTCGGCGGGATGCGCCCGCCGCTCGGCGATGAGCCCCTCCATCCGCTCGACGACCGCGTCACGGGCCCGGAGGGCGACGTCGAGCTCGTCGAGCGCCACTTGCGTGTCGAGGGCGACGATGGACGCCCGGACCAGCGGTTGGAGCTCGTGGCGGTCGGCCTCCGGCACGCCCAGCATCTCCCCGATGACGGTGATCGGCAGGGCGAGCGCCAGGTCGCTGATCACGTCCACCACACCGTCGAAGCGGTCGAGGATCGCGTCGGTGAGGCGCACGATGTCGGGCCGGAGACGCTCGACGGTCCGGGGCGTGAACGCCTTGGCCACCAGCCGGCGCACCCGGGTGTGGTCGGGCGGGTCGAGGAACAGCAGGGCCCGGCGGTTGCGGGCCCAGCCGGGGAAGCGCTCGTGCCAGTCCGCCTCGGTGAGGCCGTGGCGCTCCCACGGGCGCGGCGTGCCCTTCCCGAAGCGGGGATCGCGCAGCACCCACTCGCAGTCGTCGTAGCGGGCGACGACGACCGGGCCCTGGGCGGTGCGCACGGCGGGGGCCTGCTCGCGCAGCGCCGCGTAGAGCCGGTAGGGATCGGCCCGTCCCTCGGGGTCGAGGAGGGCCTCGGCCAAGAGGGCGTCGGGCCCGGCCGCCGTCATGTCCGACATCAGGTCCTCCCGGTGCTCGCGCGGCACCCGCCCACGAGGACCTCACCTTGTCACCTGGGCCGAACGCGTGTGCGTCGCGCCCTTTCAGGCAGGGGAAGCCACGACGTGGGTGCGGGGTGACCGGTTGGCGACCAGGTACGCCCCGAGGCTGACGATGGCCAGGGCCTCGAACACGATGGACAGCACGATGGCCGCCCGGTAGCCGTGCTCGTGGAACCCGAACAGGGTGCCGTTCTCGCTGACGCCGAGCCCGATGAGCGTGGCGGCGGCGAACACGATCCCGCCGATCGCGGCCAGGCGGTGCACCTCCGGCGAGCGGTGCTGGAGTGGCGCGAGCAGGACGAGGCCAAGAGCCACGCCGAGGACGAAGTTGACGAGGAACAGCGGCCCGATCATCGGGATGACCCGGTAGTAGACGCCGAAGTACTGCTGCAGGTGCACGACGCCCGTGGCGATGAGGGCCACCGCGCCCACGCACCGGGCGACGGTCACCGCTCCGGAGTGGCCGGAGGACGTCGCAGGCTCAAGACTCATCGCTTCCACCACCTTCACCCTCTGCCTCCGCCTTCTGGCCGGACGAGTGGAGCGTGTACCACTCGGCACCGAACTGGTCCTTCTCCTGGCCGTTGGTGTCCTTCGGGCTGGTGTCGCCCTGGTAGTAGTACAGCGGGTGCCCGGCGTAGACGACCTGCATGAGCCCGTCGTCCCGCTTGATCAGGGTCACCTTGGAGCTGTCCAGCGGTGCCTCGACCTTCGGGGTCCCGCTGGTCGTGAGCGGCGGCCAGACGCTGGCGCAGGCGTCGTGGCAGTAGGACTCGTCCGCCTCGTCCTTCTCGAACAGGTACACGGTGTGGCCTTCGTCGTCGACGAGGACCTGGCCCAGAGACCCCCTGGCGGCCGCTTTCAGCTCCTCCCGACCCGGATGGAGCTCGTTCGCGGCCGCCTGGCAGCCCGTGGCCAGGACCGCCATGGCCGCGACCGCGGCAAACAGTCGTATCACTGTGGTCCTCCTCGACTCGACAGGTACCTCCGGACGTGCGTACCGCTGCCGAGCCGCCCGCGGATTTTCCCGGTGGGCGGAGTCAGACTGCGACGGTGAGCTTCGATCCTTATGCGCCGTACGGGACTCTCGTCGAGAGCACCGTGCGGGTCGTCGAGTGGAACGTGTGGGGGCGGTACGGGGAGTGGGCCGAGCGGCAGGCCGGGATCGAGGGCGTGCTGGCCGCGGCCGGGCCCGACATCGTGTGCCTGGTCGAGTCGTGGGTGACGCCGGAGGAGCGGCAGGTGGACCTCGTCGGGGCGCGGCTCGGGCTCGAGCACCGTGTCTTCGCCGGCGACTGGGAGCAGGACGGCTGGACGTCGGGCATCGGGGTCGTCTCGCGGTGGCCGATCTCCCGGCACGAGCGGCACAGCCTTCCCGGCGACGGCGGGGACGGGCACGGCGAGGCCGTCCTGGTCACGGTGGACGGGCCGCGGGGCGCGATCGAGGTGGTCGTGGTCGCGCTCGACTACCCGCTCGGCGCCGGCGGGTTGCGGCAGCAGCAGGTCCGCCAGCTGGCCGAGCTCGTCGCCTCCGCCGGGAGCCGGCGCCGCCCCGTCATCGTCTGTGGCGACTTCAACGCCGGCCCCGACAGCGACGAGCTGCGGATGCTGACCGGGCAGGCCGCCACCGCCGTGCCCGGCCTCGTCTTCTACGACGCCTGGGACATCGCCGGGGACGGGACGCCGGGCCACACGTGGTCCAACCGCAACCCCCTCGCGGTCCCCGCCCTCTGGCCCGACCGCCGCATCGACCACATCCTCTCCGCCTGGCCCCGCGCCCACGGCGTCGGCCACCCGACCGCCTGCGAGCTGCTGGGCCCCGGCCACGAGCCCCCGCTCTCCGACCACCACGGCATCGTGGCCGACCTGCGCTACTGACCACACGGGTGCCGGCCGGCGGCGCGCGGCCGCCGGCCGGTCCCGGTATCAGAGCGCGGATGCCTTCAGCGCGTTCACCATCCCGGCGCCGAAGAACGAGGTGTTGCCCCCGCCGCCGCTGCACTGGCGCACGTCATCGGCAGGCCACACCGCGGGGCACGCCATGGGCGTGGCCGTGCGGCGGACCGCGGCGGCGATGGCGCCCGGGCTCCAGCCCGGATGGCGCTGGCTGATCAGCGCGGCCACGCCCGCGGCGTGTGGGGACGACATCGAGGTGCCGCTGATCCACACGTAGCGGTTCCCGCCGTCGAGCACGGCCCGGTTCGCGGCCGAGAGCGCCTCCCACTGGCCGGACGCGTCGGTGCTCGACCAGCCGGAGAGGATCCGCCCGAACGTGGTGCCCGGCGTCTGCGCGGCGTCACCACCCGGCGCCGTGACGTCGACCGGCGACCCGGTGTTCGAGTAGCTCGCCAGGGTCGTCGGGCCCACGGCCGAGACGGTCACCACACCCGGGAGCTCGGCGGGAGCCACGCGGCAGTTGTTGCGCACCTCGCGCTCCACCGCGGTGTCCGGCGGCCAGTCCGGGCTGATGTCGTCGATCGTGGGATGGCCGAGGTCGTTGAGCTCGTTGCCGGCCGACGCGACGATCACCACGCCACGCTGCTGGGCGTAGCGCGCTGCGTTCTGGAGGTCCTTGAGGATGGCCCGCTGCTCGGCGTCGCTCTTGCAGAGGTACAGCCACGGGTCGGCGAACAGGCTGAGGTTCACCACGTCGAGACGCTGGTCCCCCGCGTAGCGCAGGGCGGCGGCCACCGAGTCGGCGAAGCAGAAGCCCTCGATGGTGCACGCCTTCAGCGCCACGATCGTGGCCTGGGGGGCCACTCCCGCGACGCCGATGCCGTTGTCCGCCCCGGCGATGATCGTCGCCACGTGGGTGCCATGGCCCTGGAGGTCCTGGACGGCGGACTTGATCGAGCAGTCCCCGTTGCCCACCTCGGCCGGATCGGCGGTCGGTGTGCCGGAGAAGATGAACGAGCACGACCGGGCCACGTCGAGGTTGGGCGCGACGTCCGCGTGGGTCATGTCGACACCGCTGTCGATGACGCCGACGCTCACGCCTGCGCCGGTGGCGCCGGCGTAGGACGCCGGACCGGCCTGGATCGCCCGCATGCCCCACTGGCAGGGCGACAACGGCTCGACGCCGGCCCCGACGCCGAAGAACGCTTCGCAGTTCGCCGCCGCCGTTCCGGCGTCGATGGCCGCATCGGTCGCCGCGGTGCCGGCTGACACCGCGGGCGCCATGCCGAGCAGGAACGCGGTCGTGACGGCCGCCACCCCAATCCGTACCCTCATCGGGCACCCCCCTTGAGCCGCCCGGACCTCGGGCGTCGGAGGGAAGCTACGCGCCGACCCCGTGTCGTGCAATCGGTCGCGTCAACTCGGCGACTGGGCCGCGGAATGTCGGCCGCAACGCATGCCTGCTGACAGAATGTGCGCCACTACAGACGATCCGGGTGCAGGTCGCGTCAGCGAACGCACGGGGCCGGCGCCGGGACCAGGCGCTCCAGCAGGCGGGGCTCGGCGGGCCAGGCCTCGAAGAGCACGTGCCGGGGGACGCGGCGGGCGGCGTAGCGCAGGGCGAGCGCGACCACCACGACGTCGTCGAGCGGGCCGATCACCGGGAGGAACTCCGGGATCAGGTCGATCGGGGACAGCACCCACAGGCCCGCGAACGCGACGGCGAGCTTGGCGCGCCGGGGGACGCGGGGATCGCGGGCCAGCACGCGGGCCGTGGTCGCGCAGGCCGGGAGCACCGTGGCCAGGTCCTTGGCTGCGCCCGGCGGGAGCTTGCGGGCGAGCAGGATCAGGATCGCCCACGACGCGACGATCAGCGCGGCCGCGATGACCAGGATGCGGATCACCGGCGGGACCACGGCCGGGCGGCCTGGCAGTTGCCCACCGCGTCCAGGGTAGGTCCTGCTCCTCGCCCGGTGGCCGTCGTGATCAGGCGCCGGTCACGTAGCGGGTGAGGCCCGGGGTCGCCATGCGGACGAAGGCGGCGTGGGCCTCCTCGGCCGACCAGGCGACGCCGTCGTCGAGCCACCAGACCAGGACGCCCATGCAGGCGCTGGCGGCGAAGCGCATGGCGGCCGCGAGCTCGGGCCGGTCCAGGTCCGCGTCGGGGAACTGGGACCGGAAGTGCGCCCGGACCAGGTCGTCGATGCCCTCCTGCAGGATGCGGACGATGAGCTCGTGGTTGCCCCGGCCGGGCTCGGGCCCCCAGGAGTCCCGGTAGCGCTCCACGTGCCGGAACACGGCCACCAGCGGCGCGAGGAAGGGGGTCGCCTCTCCCGTCGGGCGCTCGGCGGCCTCCTTCTCGGCGGCCAGGGCCTCGTGGACGTCCTCGAACCCGCTGCGGAGGAGATCCTCCTTGTCGCGGTAGTGGGCGTAGAACGTCGATCGCCCCACGTCCGCCCGGTCGAGGATGTCCTGGACCGTGACGTGGTCGTAGCCCTTCTCGTGGACGAGCGAGACGAAGGCGTTGCGCAGCAGCTCGCGGGTGCGCCGCACCCGGCGGTCGGCCGGCCGGGGACCCATCAACCGCCGCCGTTCCCGCACAACCGGCCTCGCGGTGTCCCGTAGCGCACGAAGCGGCCGCGATTGGTTGTTGACAGCATCGCCGCACCCTAGCCAAGAATCGGAACATGGTGTTCGATTCAAGACAAGTGTTCGTTAACGCTGGCATCTCCATCGAGGGGATCACCAAGCGCTACGGCGCCCGCACCGCGCTCGACGACGTCTCCCTGGAGGTGGCGCCCGGCTCGGTCCTCGGGCTGCTGGGGCCGAACGGGTCCGGGAAGACGACGCTGGTCCGGATCCTCACGACGCTGATCCGGCCGGACCGGGGCCGGGCGCTCGTGGCCGGCCGCGACGTGGTGGCCGACGCCGCCGGGGTACGGCGCTCGATCGGCCTGGTGGGCCAGCACACGGCGGTCGACGGCTACCTGAGCGGCCGGGAGAACCTCACCCTGGTGGCCCGGCTGCTGCGGATGGGGCGGACCGCCGCGGCCACCCGGGTCGCCGAGTCCCTCGACGCCTTCGGGCTGAGCGACGCCGCGGATGCCCCGGTGGCCGGGTACTCGGGCGGGATGCGGCGCCGGCTCGACATCGCGGCCACGCTCCTGACCGAGCCCGAGGTGGTCTTCCTGGACGAGCCGACGACGGGCCTGGACCCGGCCAGCCGCCGCGACGTCTGGACGCTGGTCGAGCGGCTCTCCGCCGGCGGGACGACCGTCCTGCTGACCACGCAGTACCTCGAGGAGGCCGACCGCCTGGCCGGCAGCGTTGCCGTGATCGACCAGGGCCGCCTGATCGCCACCGGGACGCCCGGCCAGCTCAAGAGCCGGCTGCTCGGCGACACGATCCGGATCCGCCTGGCGGAGCCGGACCGGATGCACGACGCGGTCCGGACGCTGCGCGGGGTCGTCCCGGCCGACGAGGAGCTCGACCACGACCGGGAGTCCGTCGACGTCCGTGTCCCCGACGGTGCCGCCGTCCTCCCGGACGCGCTGCGGCGACTCGACGGCCGCGGCATCGCCGTGACCGCGGCCGAGATCCGCCGCCCCGACCTCGACGACGTCTTCCTCGCCCTCACCGGGCACGCCCCCGCCGGCGACGACCCCACCCCCGCGGCCCGCTCGCGGGCCCACGGCCACCAGAGGAGCCACGCATGACCGTCACCGCGGTCCACCGTCCCCGTCCCGTCCAGGACGCCCTGCTCCTGGCCCGGCGTACCTACATCCACCACCTGCGGGTCCCGAGCCTCATCGTGTTCCCGCTGGTCACGCCGATGATCTTCCTGCTGCTGTTCCGCTACGTCCTCGGCGGCCCGATCGTCATCCCCGGCCTGCGCTACGTGGACTTCCTGGTCCCCGGGATCATCGTGCAGTCGATCACCTTCGGCGCCACCCAGACCGGGGTCGGGCTCGCCTCCGACGTGGGAGAGGGCATCGCCGACCGCTTCCAGGCGCTGCCCATCTCCCGCTCGGCGGTGGTCGCCGGGCGGGTCCTGGTCGACACCGCCCGCAACCTCGTCCTGATCGCCACCGTCCTCGTGGTCGGGCTGATCATCGGCTTCCGTCCGGACACCGGACCGGCCGAGCTGGCCCTCGCCGTAGGGCTCGCCACGGCGTTCGCCTTCGCCTTCGGGTGGCTCTCGGCCTACATCGGGCTCAACGTCCGCCACGCCGAGGCCGTGCACGACGCCGGGTTCGTGTGGGTCATCCCCCTCACGTTCGTCAGCTCCGCCCTGGTCACGGTCGACTCGATGCCCGCAGCCATCCAGCCGCTGGCCCGGCTCAACCCGGTCACCAGCGTGGCCGACTCCGTGCGGGCGCTGCTGCTGGGCGACCCGGCCGGCACCGCCACCGTCCACGCCCTGCTGTGGATCGCGGGCCTGCTCGCCGTGTTCGTCCCCCTGGCCGTTCGGGCCTACCAGAAGCGGTAGTCAGTCGGACGCCAGGGAGACGAGCGCGTCCACCCCGCCGCCGGGGGCAGGGCGCAGGCGCAGCGTGCCGCCGCCGGCGCGGGCCAGCTGGGCGGCGATCGGGAGCCCGAGCCCGGTCCCCGCCCGCTCGCCGCGGCCGCCCTGCCAGAAGCGGTCGAAGGCGCGGGCCATCTCGTCCGGCGACATGCCCGGGCCCTCGTCGATGACGTGGACCTCGACGGCCGGGGATCCCGCCTGCACGGCCAGCGTGACGGCCCGGCCCGCCGGCGTGGCCTCGATGGCGTTGTCGATGAGGTTGTCGAGGATCTGCTCGAGGTGCCCGTCCACCAGCGACGCCGGCACCGGGTGCCCGGGCAGGTCGGCCCGCACGTCGACGCCGCGCTCCTCCGCGTAGGCCGACCAGGCGGCCCGGCGGCCGGCGACCACCTCGACCACGTCCGCCAGGTGGCGGTCGGGCCGGGACCCCTCGGCCTGGGCCAGCGCCAGCAGGCCGTCGATGACCCGGGACAGGCGCAGCGTCTCGGCGACCGCCGCGTCGATGTCGGCCTGGGCCGTCTCGGGATCGTCGGTGTCGAGGGCGTCGAGCCGGAGGCGGAGGGCGGCGAGCGGGCTGCGGAGCTGGTGGGACGCGTCCGCGATGAACCGGCGCTGGGCCCCGACCAGCTCCTCGAGGCGCGTGGCCATGTCGTTGAAGGTGCGGACCAGCTCGACCACCTCGGGCGGGCCTGCGGCCTCGTCCGCCCGGGCGCCGAGGTCGCCATGGCCCAGCGCCGCGGCCCGCTCCCCCAGGTCGCGCAGCGGGCCGATCGCCCAGCGGGCCAGGCGGTCGCCGAGCAGCCAGGCGACGCCGAGCGCCACCAGCGCGATCACCCCGAGCGCGAGCCAGAGCTGGTGGATGCGCCGCGCGGTGGCCGCACCGCTGTGCACGACGAGAACGGCCCCCCGGATCTCGCCCGCGGCGCCGACGGGCTCGGCGGCGTAGGCCTGGCGGCCCACCCACCCGGTGGACGGGTCCCCCGCCCGCGCCTGGTCGAGGGCGTCCCGCAGGCGCCCCGCCGGGACGGGGGCCGCGCCGGGGTCGAGCGGCCGCCCGCCGGCGTCGACGACGAACGCGGTGCTGCCGTCCGCGGCCCGGCCGAAGCGACCCGTGAGGGTCGAGATGTCGTGTTCGGCGGGGTTCTCGATCACCTCCTCGGTCAGCGTCGCCAGCGACGACGCGTCCCGCCCGACGTCGTCGGCGAGCGCCTCGCGCTCGCGCCGTGCGAAGGTCACCGCCAGCGGCACCTCCAGGAGCAGCAGAACCGCCGCCACCAGCAGCAGCTGGGCGACGACGATCCGCCGCCTCACGGCACGGTCCCGAGTCGGAACCCCACGCCGCGCACGGTCTCGATCCAGCGCGGATCCCCCAGCTTGCGGCGCAGCGAGGCCACGTGGACGTCGAGCGTCTTGGTCGGCCCGTACCAGTGGGGGTCCCACACCTCGTCCATGATCTGGGCCCGGCTGACCACGGCGCCCGGGTCGTCGGCGAGCAGGGCGAGGAGATCGAACTCCTTGAGGGCGAGCGCCACCTCGCGGCCTTCGACCGACACGCGCCGGGCCCGCCGGTCGACCTCCAGGGCGCCGACGCGCTGGGGCCCGACCGGCTCGGCGACCGCCCGGCGGGACACGGCCCGGACCCGGGCCACCAGCTCCCGGAGGCCGAAGGGCTTGACGACGTAGTCGTCGGCCCCCAGCTCCAGGCCGATGACGCGGTCGCCCTCGTCGCCCCGGGCGGTGACCACGATGATCGGGACGCTCGAGTGGGCCCGTAGCCGCCGGCACACCTCGTAGCCGTCGAGGTCGGGCAGGCCCAGGTCGAGCAGCACGACGTCCGGCCACGACCGGTCGTCGTGGAGGGTCGCGAGCGCGCCGTTCCCGGTGTCGCAGTGGCGGACCGCGAAGCCCTCGCGCTCGAGCCCCCGGACGAG
>DATBGF010000027.1:0-2240 GCA_036558145.1 Acidimicrobiales bacterium | reverse complement strand
CGCGTTTCAGCGACCGAGGCCGTCGAGCACCTGCGCGCCGGGCAGCGCCGCCAGCAGGGCGCCGGGCAGGAGGAGCTTGGAGCGGCGCACCCCGCTGCCCACCACGGCCTCGTCCGCGGCGGCCACGGCCCCGTCCACCAGCAGCGGCCAGCCCGGGGGCAGGCCGATGGGCGTGATGCCGCCGTACTCCATCCCGGTGGCGGCCACGGCGTCGTCCATCGACGCGAAGGACGCCTTGCGGGCCTCCAGCGTGCGCCGGGCCAGGCCGTTGACGTCGGCCCGGGTCGTGGCCAGCACGAGGCACGCCGCCAGCTGCGTCTCGCCCGAGCGCTTGGCCGCCAGGACCACGCAGTTGGCCGAGATGTCGAGGGCCACGCCGTAGGTCTCGCAGAACGCGGCCGTGTCGGCGAGGTCGGGATCGATCTCGGCCACCCGCACCGACGCGGCCTCGCCGGGCATCGCCGCCAGCGCGGTGACGACCGGCGCCGCCAGCAGGTCGGGGCGGTCCAGGGCGGGGATCCAGTCGAGCGTGCCGGCGGCCATGAGCCCGAGTCTGCCGCAACGAGTGTTGCTTGGACGCCTCGCTGTCGAGCTGCGGCCCGGCTGCCAAATCGCGGACTCTTCGGCTGTGGCTCACGCCCTGTCCGCTCGGCAGGGCGCGTACGGCCCCGGTCATCCGCTAGAACCGGCGGCGTGCTCGACGAACCGATGGTGCCGCTCCCGGACGAGGGCCGGGTGTTCCGTGCCGGGCGGCGGGTGCGCCTGGCCGACGCCGACCCCAGCGGCCGGCTGCGGCTGGACGCGTGCGCCCGCTACCTCCAGGACATCGGCAACGACGACACCACCGACGCCGGCATGGACGACGCCGACACCACCTGGGTGGTGCGCCGGGCCGTGGTCGACGTGGTCCGCCCGCCGCGCTGGCGCGAGTGGCTCGACCTGTCCACCTGGTGCGGCGGCCTGGGCGGGCGCTGGGCCGAGCGCCGGCTGTCGATGGTGGGGGAGCGCCAGGGCCGGGTCGAGCTCGCCACGCTGTGGGTCCACGTGGACACCCGCACCCTGGCGCCTGCCCGGCTCACCGAGCGGTTCCACGAGATCTACGGGCCCTCGGCCGGGGGGCGGCGCGTCTCCAGCCGGCTGTGGCTCTCCGACCCGCCGGTGGGGGCGGCGGCCGAGCCGTGGCGGCTGCGGGCCGTCGACATCGACCTGCTGGGCCACGTCAACAACGCCGCGTACTGGGCCGCGGTGGAGGAGCAGATCGAGCCCGGCACCGTCTTCGCCCACCGGCTGCTGGCCGGGCCGCACCGGGCGGTGATCGAGTACGGCCCCGGCATCGCCGCCGGGGCCAGGGTCGAGCTGCTGCTGGAGGAGAGCGACGACCACCTCTCCCTGTGGTTCACCGTCGGCGGGGCGGTCCTGGCCGCGGCCACGGTCGTGCCGATGGCCGGCGAGGGCGACTGACTCGGCGGCGCCGGATGGGTTGGGCAGGACCCACCCGGCGCCGACCTCGCCCCCCTCCCGTCACCCCGGGATCAGGCCACCAGGGACCTGGTCCGGGTGAACACGCCGCTGTCGGTCAGCAGCGCGAGGTGGTTGACGCATCCGACCTGGACGTTGTTCGCCCCCGAGATGGGGGTGCTCGTGGCCGGCAGGATCACGCCGTCGCATGCCGACCAGATGGTGGCGTAGCTGGTGGCCCCGGGTGACTCGTCCCCTGCGTTGAGCCCGAGCAGGAACACCGACCCCGCCACCATGTCGATGCAGCCGAGGCTGATGGCGATGCAGGCGAGGGCGGACGTCGTGCCGTGGTTGGGGCCGCCGAGCGACACCCAGTCGTCCACGACGCTGGAGCCCCCCAGGTTCTTCAGGTAGTAGCGGGTGCTGAGGCTGCCCATCGAGTGGGCGACGATGTCGATCTTCGCCGCCCCGGTGCGGGACCTCAGCGTGTTGGCCGCCGTACGGACCTGGTTGGCGATCGTCGTGTTCGACGAGGCGCTGTTGTAGGTGATGGCCATCAACTGGTTGCTCGAGTACCCCGCCGCCTGGAAGCGGCTGATCATCGTGCTCCAGTTGCCCGCGTTGCCCGAGTACCCGTGCACGAACAGGATCGGGTCGCGGGCCGTCTGGGCGGTGGCCGGCGCCGCGGTCCCAGCCACCGAAGCAGCCGCGAGCGCCAGGCCGGCCACCGTGAGAGCAAGGCGGCGCCATCTCCCGACGTGCTCCCCCCCAACGAGAACCTT
>DATBGF010000026.1:0-8418 GCA_036558145.1 Acidimicrobiales bacterium | reverse complement strand
GGTCAAGAGCCTCGACCTCCCGCACGGCTTCGACCCGCCCCGGCGCCTCGTCCACGCGGACATCCGGGCGCTGGTGCTGAGCCGGGACGATCTCGAAGACGACGTGCGGGGCATCAACGGGAGCCTGGACCTGATCGCACGCACCCGGGGCGGCGGCTGGCCGACCGAGCCGGTGACCGCCGAGGGGAACTACATGGACCTGGTGTGGCACGAGCTCGAGTTCCGGGAGGGCTACTCGTTCTCCTACGTGGTCCGGGACGACGGCGGCCGCTACCTCGGGTGCTGCTACCTCTACCCGATGGGCCGGCGGGACCCGCTGAGCGAGGACCTGGTGCGCCACGACGTCGACGTCAGCTGGTGGGTGACCGCCGAGGCGTACGAGCAGGGCTACTACGCCAGGCTCCACGAGGCGCTCACCCGCTGGGTCGTCACCGACTTCCCGTTCACCGCCCCCTACTTCTCCAACCGCGAGCTGCCTACGGGACGGGCCGGTTGAACCCGCAGCTGACCGTGGCCCCGTCCCGGGAGCCGACGCAGACCTGGTCGATGTCGGGCGGCGGAGTCACGAGGTAGAAGGTCCACTCGCCGTCGGTGGTCGTCTCCGCGGCGAGCTCGCCCGCGTCGGGCATGGTGCTGGCATCGTGCCCGCTGAGGATCGTGAAGTCGTCGGTCGTGGAGGCCATGCCGACGTACCACGTGCCGTCGACGGTCCAGTCGGCGTCCGCCGCCAGGCTCCCCCCGGGCCCTGAGCCGCCCGACAGGCGGTCCGTGGGGCAGGTGGGCGGTCCGTCGCCGGGGCGGTCGAGGCACAACACCATGAAGCTGTTCTCACCGTGGACCTCGAAGCGGCCGATGGCCGTGTCGGCCGACGCCACGACGGGCAGGGCCGCGAGCTTGGCCCCGACCCCGTCCCGCAGGGCGCCGAGGTCGGCCTCGCCGGCCACCGTCAGCGAGCGGGCGATCCGTTCCATCTGGTCCCGGCTCGGTTGCGGCACCGGCGAGGGGCCGATCGGTTCGAAGATGATCGACCGGCCGTCGGCCCAGAACAGCTCCAACCGGCCCGAGTCCCCGTCGTAGTTGCTGACGGGCCGGGTCGTGTCCCCGGCCGGGGATCCCTGCTGGTACCACCCCGCGAGGAAGCCGGCGGAGATCTGGCTGCTCGCCTCGGTGTGGATCCACAGGCCGGGGCGGCCGTCAGTGGCGGTCGCCGAGGGGACACCCTGGCTGTAGGAGAAGCTGGCCTCGTGGCTCGCAGGCGGCCAGCCGGGGACCTCGGCCCGCAGGGCCCACGCATCGTCGTCCGGCGGCGCGAACCCGTCGGCGGGATCGTCCGAGCGCCAGTCCAGCGAGTCCAGGACGGCGATGGCTTCGTCCCGGGTCGTTCCCTTGTACAGCGCCGTGACGGTCCCTCCCCGTTCGTCCCAGGTGATCGCCTGACCGACATCGCTCTCCGCGACGTCCCAGGCCGGCCCGGCGTGGCCGGACTCGCCTCGTACCGTGACCGCCTCGGCCGTGTCGGCGACGACCTCGTACTGCGACGATGTGATGTAGATGGCCCGGCCGGCGTCCGGGTCCCCGAAGAGCTGGGGGATCGTCTCGTCCGGCTCGGAACGCCGGTCCTGGCCCGACCAGGACGAGAACTCGAGGCCCCACAGCTCCATGCCGTCGGGGACCCAGGCGGGCACGAGCCAGCCGTCCGGCGGCTCGGCCAGGGCGGCGGTGCTGACGTGCTCCTCGGGCGAGCCGCGGTGCAGGGCGATGGCGCCCGCCGACACCAGCGCCAGGACCAGGATCGCCGCGGCCGCAGGCAGCAGGGCGCGCGTCCGCCGGCGGGGCGGCTCCCGGCGGGTCACGACCCGCAACGGCGGCGCGGGCTCCGAGAGGTCCCGCGCCTCGTCCGGTGCGGCGCTCGGGCGCGTGCCGGCCGTCATCGCCTGGTCGGCCTTGACCTCGAGGGTGCGGGTGAGGACCGCGGTGAGCCGGCGTGAGGTCGTCATCGGGCTAGCTCCTTCTTCAGGTCCCTGAGGGCGCGGCGGGTGCGACTCCGCACCGTGGCGGCGGGGCACCCCAGCAGCTCGGCGATCTCGTGGTGGCGGAGCTGCTCGTAGTACCGCAGGACGAGGACCACACGCCGGTCCGGATCGAGCCGGCCCAGGGCCGCCCAGGTCTCGTCGACCTCGGGGATGCTGCTCGGCCGCTCGACGCCCACCTTGCGCACCAGCCGCTGCTCGGTGGCGTGACGCTTCTGCCAGGTCAGGCACAGGCGGACGACCACCGTGCGCAGGAACCCCGCGGGGGTGGTCACCTCGTCGAAGTGCTCGAACAGCCGGATGAAGGCGTCCTGGGCCAGCTCCTCGGCGACGTCCTGTGAGCCCACCAGCAGGGCCGCCAGGCCGACGATGGCCCGCGACTCGGCGGCGTACACGTCGTCGAACGACGATCGCACCGGGCCGGCGACATCCTCAGGCTCGGCCAGCACGGCACATCCCCATCACGTCCATGACAGAACGACCATCGATGCCGCGGAAAAGTTCCCGCGGCTTCGTGCCCGGGGACTACGACGCGGGCGGATCGACGTCCTCGACCAGGTCGTCGAGGAGGTCGGCGACCGCCTGGACGACGTCGTTCTGGCCGTCCCCGGCGTCGTCGGGGTCGGCGGGGGAGGCACCGGCCCCGACGGCGAGGTGCCGAGAGTCGTCGCGCTCGGCCACGCTGTCGACCCTAGAGATGGGCCCCGGCCCCGGCGTCCGTAGGCGCTACGTACTTTGGGCGGTGCCGCGGGGCTTGGGGGCCGCGATGCCCATCGCCTCGGCCAGCTGGTGGCGACCGTCGATCATCAGCTTGCGGTACACCCGGCTGAGGTGGGTGTCGACCGTCCGCACCGACAGGAACAGCTCCGCGGCGATCTCCGGACTGGTCCGGCCCCGGGCCGCGAGCAGGGCCACCTGGCGCTCCCGCTCGGTCAGCTCCTCGCCGACGGCGGCGACCGCATCCAGCGCCGGTGACGACGGCTGCCCGCACGCCGCCAGGAGCTCGTCGGCCCGGCGCCCCGTGGACGACGCCAGGACGCCCCGCCCCGCGCGCCGGTAGCCGTTGGAGGCCGCTCGGAACACCTCGGCCGCCATCAGGTCGGCGCCGAGGTCGTCGAGCTCGGCGGCCACGCCCGCCAGTGCGTCGGCGTCGCCGGCCGCGGCGGCGCGGGCCTGGCGGGCCACGATCGGGGCGAGCGGGCCGTCGACGGCCTCGCCCAGACGGTCGGCCAGCTCGACGGCGTCGGCCGCCCGGCCGAGCCGCACCGCCGCGTGCGCGGCCTCGACGGCCAGCGGCCTGGCCCCGAACTCCAGGGCCGTGGCCAGCGCCAGGCAGCTCTGGGCGGCGTCGGCCCGGCCGCCCCGGGCGGCGGCGATCCAGGCTCGGGACAGCTCGATGTACGGCAGGGTCCGGGCGCCGCGCAGCATGTCGGCGGCATAGGCCTCGTCGGCGGCGGCGATGGCCTCCTCGGCGGTGACGAGGTCGCCGGCGAACACCGCCGCCCGGGCCCGCATCGCCTCGGCCAGGGGCCGCTGGCCGAACCAGTCCGACTCCGACAGCGCCCGGCACGACCGGTTGAGCTCGGCCAGCGCCGCCTGCGCCCGGCCCCGCACCAGCAGCGCCCCGCCCCGGAACCCGCCGACGATGCCCCGCAGGGACGGCGGCGGGTGCTCGACCCGCAGGCCCATGTCGTCGGCGGTGAAGTCGTCCAGCTCCCGGACCCGGCCCGCCCAGTACAGGCCCTGGAACCGAGCCATCCGCAGCTGGACGTCGCCGTAGGGCACGTCCCGGCGGTTGCGCTGGGCGGCGCCCTCCAGCGTGTCGTCGAGCAGCGCGAGCCCGGCGTCGATGTGGCCGGCGGCCGACCGCACCGTCATGGCCACCGGTGCCGCCCGCACCCGGGCCGCCTCCGGGGCGTCGGGGTCGGTGAGCAGCCTCTCGGCCACCTGGCCGGCCTCGTGCAGCCGGAACGAGAACATCATCATCTGGGCCTTCACGGAGAGGCACTCCGCCTGCCACGCCGGGTGGCCCGCGAGGTCCTTGTCCGCCACTTCGAGCACCTCGTAGGCGTCGGCCGACCGGTCCAGCTGGAGGAACAGGTTGCTGGCCCGGGCCAGGGCCACCCGGGCGATCGTCTCGGGGTCGGCCGGGCGGAGGACGGCCAGGGCGGCCTCGGACTCGCCGATCCGCCCCTGGCCGGCCAGCGCCGTTCCCAGGATCAGGCCGGCGTCGGCCCGGGCCGTGCCGCCCGCGGCGACGGCCAGCCGCTCGGCGAGGCGGTGGTCGAAGCGGCCGAGCGCCTCCTGGGCGAGGACCAGCAGCTGGTCGGGATCGCCGGGATCACCGGACTCGAGCCGCCACGTCGCCACCCGCAGCCGGTCGAAGCTGTCGAGGTCGCCGACCGCGCCGACCAGGTCCCGCAACAGCGCCCGGCGCCGCAGCCGGGGCAGGCTGGCGGCCAGCACCTCGCGGTGCAGCGGGTGGACCACCTGGAGCATCTCGGTCTCACCGGCGTCGACGATCTCGACCAGCCCCCGCTGCTCCAGCGCGTCGATGTCGGCCGGGTCGATGAGCCGCTCGGCCGCGGCCAGCGGGACCTGCTCGGCGATCGCCACGATCTCCAGCGCCGCCCGCCGCTCGGGCTCGATCAGCCGGAGATGCTCCTCCACCAGGTCGCGCAGGCGGTCCTTGGTGCCGGCGTTGAGGACGATCCGGCCCGCCACCCCGGTGGCCCGGCGCTCGACGGCCGTGGTGACCAGCTCGCGCAGGAACAGGGCGTTGCCGTGGCTGAGCTGCCAGATCCGGTCGAGCAGCGACGTGGGCACGCCGTCGCCGAGCACGGTGACGACCAGCTCCTCCGTGGCGTCGCGGGGCAGCGGCTCGACGTCGAGGCGCCGCAGCAGGTCGTCCTTCCACAGCGCCACGAGGCCCTGCGACAGCGGCTCGCCCGTGCGCACGCTCACCAGCGCCCGCACCGGCGACTGGGTCAGCGCCAGGTGGAGCAACGCCACCGACACGTCGTCGAGCAGGTGGGCGTCGTCGACGGCGAGCACGAACAACCCCGTGCCGGCTCGCTCGCGCAGCCGGGTCAGCGCCAGGTGGAGCAGGTCGTCGGGATGGTGGGCGCCGTCGGTCGGGGCCAGGACGTGGGCGAACGACCCCAGCGGGATCTCCCGGGCCGCCTCGGTGGCCCGCACCCACTCGACCACGGTCCCGGCCTCGCGCTCGGCCTCGACCACTTCGTCGACGAGGCGGGTCTTGCCGACCCCGGCCTCACCGAACAGCGCCACCCCGCGACTGTCTGCCCCCGGTCCCAGGAGGTGGCGCACCTCGGAGAACTCTCGTGCACGCCCCACGAGCGGCCACTGCGCGACCACGCTCCGATGCTAGCGAGAACGGGAATACGTAGGTCCTACGGATCCCCGCGGCGGGACCGGTGCGTAGGTTGCTGGATGGCGTCGTGCGTTCCCCAGCACTCACGACGTGGCGGGCGACGGCGGGCCCGCCGGAGGGGATGGCGGTGGCAACCCCCCGGCGGGCCGCGCCGTATCGATCGCAGCCCGCGGCAGGCTCACCGTGAGGCGGGCACCGCCGCCCGGCGCGTCGCCGGCCTCGGCCCGGCCGCCCATGGCGGCGACCAGCTCGGCGACGATGGCCAGGCCCACGCCGGTGCCCGTGCCCGGCCGCGCCGCCCGGCGCGGGGAGGTGTGGAGGCGGTCGAACACCCGCGCCCGGTCCTCCGCCGGGATCCCCGGGCCGTCGTCGTCGACCGCCAGGACCGCGCTGGCGCCGGGGCCGTCACCGTCGGCGACGACCCCGATCCGGACGCGGCGGGTCGCGTGGCGCCCGGCGTTGTCCAGCAGGTTGGCGGCGACCTGGGCGAGCCGGTCGGGGTCGCCGTCCACGACCACGGGCCCCGGCGGCACGTCGACCGCCACCTCGAGGCCGAGGTCCTCCAGCTCGGGCCGCAGCGCCTCGGCGGCGCTCGCGGCCACGTCCGCCAGGTCGACCGGCCCCACGTCGAGGTGGAACGCGCGGGCCCGGAGCCGGGCCAGGTCCAGCAGGTCGCCGACCAGCCGCTCCAGCCGGGCCGCCGCCTCGCCGATCGTCGCGCCGGCCGCGGCGGGATCGGGCGCCGCCCCGTCGGCCAGCGCTTCGGACCAGCCGCGGATCGAGGTCAGCGGCGTCCGCAGGTCGTGGGACACCGACAGCAGGAAGTCCCGCTCGGCCTGCCGCGACTGCTGGAGCGAGGCGGCCATGGCGTTGATGGCGACGGCCAGGCGGGCCAGCTCGTCGTCGGCGCCGGGGCGGGGCTCGGGGACGCGGGCGTCGAGGTCGCCGGCCGCGATCCGCCCGGCGGTGGCCTCGGTCGCCACCAGTGGGCGGGCCAGCGAGCGGGCCAGCGCCGCCGCCACGGCCACGCCGGCGAGAGCGGTGGCAGCCCCGGCCACCACGAACCACCGGCCGGCGGCGCCCGGCCCGGTGTCGATGCTGTCGGTCAGGACCACCGCCCGGCCCCCCGCGGGCAGCGCGGCCGCGGCGTGGACGGTCCCGCCGTCGGTGACGGTGACGGTCTCGCCGGCCCGCAGGCGGGCGGCGCCGCCGGGCGGCAGCCAGGCGGGGGGATCGCTCAGCGACGCGAGCTCGACCTGGTCCACGCCGAGCGACGCCTGGAGCCGCCGGGCGACGACCCCGGCCCGCACCGGCCGCACCTCGGCCAGTACGTCAGCCAGCGCGGCGGCCCGATCCCCGAGCTCGTCCTCGGCCCGGTGGCGGGCGTCGAGCCGGGTGAGCGCCAGGGTGCCCAGGCCGACGACGGCCACGGCCCCGACGACCATCCCGACGATGGCGAACGTCAGGCGCCGGCGCACGTCATCCCAGCCGGTAGCCGGCGCCGACGACGGTGGCGAGCGGGAGGTCGGGTCCGAGCTTGCGGCGCAGCTGGCGGACGTGGACGTCGACGGTCCGCTCGTCGCCCAGGTAGTCGTACCCCCACGCCAGGTCGAGCAGCTGGCGGCGGGACAGGACCTGGCCCCGGTGCTCGACCAGCGCCGCCAGCAGGGCGAACTCCCGGGGGGCGAGGGCGACGACCTGCTGGTCCCGGCGGGCCTCGTGGCGGGCGAGGTCGACCTCGATCCCCCCGACCGTCACGGTCCCGGCCGGACCGCCTCCCCGGCTGCGGCGGACGATGGCCTGGACCCGGGCCACCAGCTCCCGGGGCGAGAACGGCTTGGTGACGTAGTCGTCGGCGCCGTAGGCGAAGCCGGTGACCCGGTCGTCCTCGTCGCCCCGGGCGGTCAGCACCAGCACCGGGACGTCGCTCTCGGCCCGCAGGCGCCGGCACACCTCCAGGCCGTCGATCCCGCCCGGCAGCCCGATGTCCACCACCACGAGGGCCGGGGCGCGCTCGGCGGCCAGGCGGAGCCCGCCGTACCCATCGCCCGCCCGGGCGACGGCGAACCCCGCCTGGCCGAGGTAGAGGGCCAGGAGCTCCGCGATCTGATCGTCGTCCTCCACCACGAGGACGGTCGGCGGCTCCATCGCCGCTATGGTCCTCCGTCCCGCCCGCTGCCGGTCAAGCCGCGGCGCCCGACCGGGCGATGGCCGCCCGGAAGGGGGAGCCGAACGGGTCCACGAAGTCCACCCCGACCGTCTGGCCGTTGCGGCGGGTGATGTCGAGGTGGTCGGCGGTCCACACGTGCAGCATGCGCCGGGTGTCCGTGCACGGCTGGTCCGGGGTGGCGAAGAACGCGGTGCAGGCGGGGTCGTGGCTGTGCCAGACGGCGATGCCCCCGGTGTCGTCGGCGACGGGCTCGCCCGGCGGAGCGATGAAGAACGCCCCGACCAGGACGGGCTTGCCGTCGCCGAAGGCGTAGTACAGGAGGCCCTCGGGCCGGGAGGGGTCGAGGACCTTGCCGTCGCGGACGGCCGCGGGGTCGAGGTAGTGGGCGATCGTGTGCTCGGTGCCGGGCACGACCCGGTAGCCGGCCGCGACCGCCGCGTCGACGTCGGCGTAGGGGGCGACGGTGGCGGCCACCGCGGCCCGCAGGTCGTCCGCCGCGGCCTGCTGGTCCGGCGTCGCCGCCGCGTACCGATCGGCGTAGGGGGTCAGCGGCGGGTGCTCGTGCTGGCCGTGGTGGTGGCCGCCGGCCGCGCCGTCGTCGCCCGCGGGCGGCTCGGCCGAGGTGGCCCCGGCGTCGTGGTCGTGGTCGTGGGCCTGGGTGGGCGCGGCGGCTGCAGGCGTCTGCGCATCGTCGCCGCCACGGCCGGCGGCGAGCGCCACGGCCCCACCGACGGTCACCACCGCGACCGCAACGGCCGCGGCGACCAGGGCCCGGCGACCGATCCGCCGGCGCGGGGGGACCGGAGGGGTCGGGGGGAGCGGAT
>DATBGF010000025.1:0-4579 GCA_036558145.1 Acidimicrobiales bacterium | reverse complement strand
ATCCTCAAGGACGAGGGTCAGTTCGTGAGCCTGGACATGGGCGACGGGTCGTCCGGCCTGGCGCTGTACCGCCGGGACGCCCTGGCGCACGACGCCGGCGTGCCGGCCGACGGGAGCGGCTTCCGCGGCGTGACGCTCTCCTACATCACCGACTCGGCCGACCACGTGGACGGCCTGCTGGCCCAGGCCACCGCAGCCGGCGGCCGGCTGGTCAAGCCGGCCAAGCGCGCCCTGTGGGGCGGCTACAGCGGCAACGTCGCCGACCCCGACGGCCACATCTGGAAGGTGACGTCGAGCAACGGCCCGCCGCGCCTGCGCCGCCGATCCGCCGAGGCCGCCGCCGCCCCCACCGAGCCGAGCGAGGTGCCGGTGGTCATCGGCGTCGCCGACGTCAGGGCGTCCAAGGCGTTCTACGAGGCGCTGGGCAGCCCGGTCGGCAAGAGCTACGGCGGCAAGTACGTCAGCTTCGCGTTTCCCGGAGCGTCGGACCTGGCCCTGTACAAGCGGGCCGACCTGGCCGACGACGCCGGCGTCGACGCGTACGGCCGCGGCTTCCGGGCCGTGACGTTCTCGCACATCGTCGACTCGGCCGCCACGGTGGACGAGGTCATCGCCCGGGCCACGCAGGCCGGTGCCACCGTGGTGAAGCCGGCCGAAGCGGCGCCCTGGGGCGGCTACGGCGGCTACGTCGCCGACATCGACGGGTTCCTCTGGAAGGTCGTCTCCGCCTCGTGATCCGCAGGGCGGGCGGGCAGCCCGTCGACGTAGGTCACGGAGTTGGTGCGGACCGCGGGTGTGCGCGGCCCCCGGATGACGACCCCCGTGAGGTTGAGCGGGTCACAGGCGTTGACCGTGACCCGCTCGCCCGTGCGGGCGGCCTTGCGGATGGCGCTGAGCCCGTCCATGGCGGCGGGCAGGGCGTACTGCTCGCCGCTGAACCCGGCCACGAACCGGCCGCCCCGCACCAGGCCCCGGTCCTCGAAGCGGCGCAGGGCCCACTGCATGTCGCGCCAGGGCACGGCCAGGCCCTCGTGCACCGCCAGGTCGCGGAACACGACGCCCCAGCGGGCCAGCAGCTGGTCGGCCAGCACCTCGGCCAGGCCCTCGCGGTCCTCCACCGCCTCGGCCTCCCCCACCAGCGACCAGCGTCCCGCGGCGGTGGTGGGGCGCTGGGCCCCCCGGCGCCGGCGGGTCAGCGAGCGGGTGGCCGCGGTCGGGCGGCGGGGCCCTTCCACCAGGGAGCGGATGGCGGCGAAGCCGTCGGCGGTGAGCAGGCCGCGGGCCACGCCGTCCCACAGCGCCTGCTCCAGGTCGGTGGCCAGCCGGCCCGTGTCGGCCATGAGCTCGGGCAGGAAGCGGGCGCCCTTGGCCGCCAGCGCCTCCACCACCTCGGCTGTGGCGCCCACGGCCGGGACCTCGGGCTCACCCGCCATCCGGGCCGCCTGCAGCAGCCAGGGCAGGTCGGCCCGGAACGCCAGCGCCACCGGCGTCGCCTTGGACGGGTTCGCCTTGCGGTCGCCGTTCGGCTGGAAGGGTGACAGCCGCAGCCACGTGACCTCGCCGTCGTGGCACAGCCGGTCCAGCTGGCCGGGCCGGTAGTCGGCCACCCGGCGGGCCAGGACCTCGGGCTCCCACGCCGCCACCGCCGCCTCGTAGCCCTGGAGCTGCTCGACCACGGTGCGCACCCCGTGGTGGCCCCGCACCTGGGTGCCCGGGGCGACGTGCTGCCAGCGCAACAGGAAGCGCATGAAATCGGGGGCCGAGACCGGCTCGACCGCCTTGCGCCGGGCCCGCCGCGAGTAGGAGTGCATGCGGGACAGCAGGCGGCGGGCGCACCACTCGATCCGGTCATCCGCCAGGTCGGGGGACGTGAACGAGCCCTGGATGGCGAAGCCGTCGTTCTCCAGCACCGCCAGGCCCACCGTGACCGCGCCGGGCGCCAGCGCCGTCAGCTCCGCCAGGCCCGCGGCGGTGCGGGGACCGGAGATGTCGAGGTGGCCGCGCAGGATCGCGGCCGCCACCCGCTCACGGGGGTGGACGTCGTCGGGGGCGCCGTGGACGACGACCACGGCCTGGTCGTGCGCCTCGGTGGTCCACCACAGCTCGCCCTGCTCGCCGGTGTGCGAGCGCACCCGGCCCCGGGCGGCCAGCGCCTCGAAGTGCTCGCGCCACGCCGGCCGGGCCGGGGTGACGACCAGCATGCCGAGCAGGTCGTGCAGCTCGTCCGGGCTGCGGGGCGCGGGCGCCACCTCGTCGACCACCCGGGCGATGGCCTCGGGGTCGAGCCGGCCGATCGTGCCCAGGTCGACGGGCAGGCCGCGGCGCAGGGGCACGGCCCGGGTGCGACGGTCGATCGCCTCGGCGTCGTCCAGGAAGGCGTACGGCTTGGCGGTGAGGATCTCGTGGCTGAACGCCGACGCCTCGGTGGTGTCCCGGAAGTGGACCCGCACCCGCCCGCTCTCGATGCCGTCGAGCAGGTCGGTGAGCCCGTCGATGTCGAGGCTCTCGGTGAGCGTGTCGTGCACCGTCTGGCGCACCAGCGGGTGGTCGGGGATCTCGATGGGCCCGGTGATGTTCTCCTGGCAGGCGGCGGCGTCCGGGAACAGCGCGGCCATGAGGTCGTCGGACTCCATGCGCTGGATCGGCGGCGGGTTGCGGCGCCCGCCCTTGAAGCGCAGCACGACCAGGGCCCGGTTGAGGTTCCAGCGCCAGCGGCTCTGGAACATGGGCTGGTCGAGGATGGCCTGGGTGAGCACCTGGCGCACCGTGCGGGTGCTGAGGAAGCGGGGCACATCGGCCAGCGGGAAGCTGTGGTGCGGCCCGAGCGACAGGACCACGGTGTCGTCGTTGGCGGCGGCCTGGAGCTCGAAGTTGAACGAGGTGCAGAAGCGCTTGCGCAGCGCCAGGCCGAGCGCCCGGTTCACCCGCCCGCCGTAGGGCGAGTGGACCACCAGGTGCATGCCGTCGGCCTCGTCGAACATGCGCTCGAACACCAGGTCGTCGTGGGTGGGCACGACGCCCAGCACCGCCCGGCCCGCGGCGATGTAGGTGACGATCTGCTCGACCGCCTCGTCCTCCAGTGGCGCCTCACCGTGGAGCCAGGCGCGGGCGGCTTCGGCGTCGCCGCCGGCCAGCAGGCTGTCGAGCGTGCCGCGCAGGCGGGAGACCGACCGGGACAGCTCTGCGGTGCGGGCCGGCGCCTCGCCCCGCCAGAACGGGATCGTGGGCGCCTTGCCGTCGGCGTCGACCACCCGCACCACGCCCGAGGTCACCTGGCGGATCTGCCAGGCGTGGGTGCCCAGCAGGAAGATGTCGCCCGCCATCGACTCGACCGCCCAGTCCTCGTTGACCGAGCCCAGGAACAGCTCCTCCGGCTCCAGCACCACCCGGTAGTCGCCGATCTCGGGGATGGCGCCGCCCGAGGTGGCCGCGGCCAGGCGGGCCCCGGGGCGGGCCCGGACCTCGCCGTTCACCCCGTCGAGGTGCAGGTAGGCGGCCCGTCGCCCCCGCCCGGTGGCGATGCCGTGGCTGACCACGCCCACGACCTCGTCGAACGTCTCACGCGAGAGGTCGCGGTAGGGATGGGCCCGGCGCACCAGGTCGTAGAGGTCGTCGAGGCGCCAGCCGTCCTCGTCCGGCACGGCGGCCACCTCGGCCACGATCTGCTGGGCCAGGATGTCGAGCGGCCCGTCGGGCGGGGCGAGGGCGTCGAGGTCGCCCCGGCCCACCGCCGCCAGCAGCGCGGCCGACTCGACCAGCTCGTCGCGGGTGAGCGGGAACAGCCGGCCCCGGGGGACCCCGTGGCGGGAGTGGTTGGCCCGGCCCACCCGCTGCAGAAACGTTGCGATGCTGCGGGGCGACCCGACCTGGCACACCAGCTCGACCGGCCCGATGTCGATGCCCAGCTCCAGCGAGGCCGTGGCCACGAGGGCCCGCAGCTCGCCGGCCCGCAGGCGGGACTCGACGCGCTGGCGCCGCTCCTTGGACAGCGACCCGTGATGGGCCGAGACAACGTCGTCGCCCAGGCGCTCGCCCAGCTGGTGGGCCAGCCGCTCGGCCAGGCTGCGGGTGTTGACGAACACCAGCGTGGTGTGGTGCTCGGCCACCATGGCGGCGATCCGGTCGAGCACGTCGCCCATCTGCTCGGCCGAGGCGATCGCCTCCAGCTCGCCCTGGGGCAGCTCCAGCGCCAGGTCGAGCCGGCGCCGGTGCCCGGTGTCGACGATGGCGCAGGGCGCGGGCGCCCCGGCCCCGCACAGCAGGTCGGCCACCAGCTCGACCGGCCGCTGCGTGGCGGACAGGCCGATGCGCTGGGGGCGCTGGCCCGCGGCGTGCTCCAAGCGCTCCAGCGTCAGCGTGAGGTGCGAGCCCCGCTTGTCGCGGGCCATGGCGTGGATCTCGTCGACGATGACCGTCTCGACCGTGCCGAGCATGGCCCGGCTGCGCGGCGCGCTGACGAGCAGGTAGAGCGACTCGGGCGTCGTGACCACGAAGTTGGGCGGCCGCCGCACCATCG
The DNA here is from genome assembly GCA_036558145.1 of Acidimicrobiales bacterium. Classification (GTDB taxonomy): domain Bacteria; phylum Actinomycetota; class Acidimicrobiia; order Acidimicrobiales; family VFJN01; genus ZC4RG19. The sequence continues at coordinate 63 of DATBGF010000025.1, read as the reverse complement.
ACGACCGCTCGCTGGCCGTGGTGTCGCCGGTGCGCACGCCCACCCGCAGGTCGGGCGCGGCGT